>JALZBL010000259.1 GCA_030947395.1 Actinomycetota bacterium
GTGGGGCCGGACTTCCCCCGAGTCCGGCCCCACAGCCATATCCGGGCCCTTCCGCGGTTCGGCCCGCGACACCAGCGACCGAGGTGCCCGTCCAACCGTGAGCGGTGCTTCGAACGGCCCGGCACGTGATCGCTGGAGAGGTCCAGTAACGGCGGGGCCGGTAACCTCGGCGACGATGAACGTTGCTGCCGTCTGGACCGCCAAGCTCACCGGCGCCGCCCTGCGGCGGGTGGGTCGCCACGGCAACGCCCTGCCCGGGCTGGTGGTGGAGCGGCTGTTTCCGAGGTTCCTCCCGCGCGCCCTGGCCCGGCTGGAGCACGGCACGATTGTCGTCAGCGGTACCAACGGCAAGACGACGACCACGAAGATGGTGGCGACCGTGTTGAGCGGCGAGTACCGCGTACTCACCAACGACACCGGCAGCAACTTCGTCCGGGGGGCCATCACCGCGGTCTGCGACTACGCCGACTGGCGCGGGCGGATCGAGGCCGACGTGGCCGTCTTCGAGCTCGACGAAGCCCACGCCGTGCGCTTCGTGGAGGTGGTACGCCCGAAACGGGTGCTGCTGCTCAACGTGATGCGCGACCAGCTCGACCGTTTCGGTGAGATTGACACCACTGCCGGACTGCTAAGCACCGTGGCCCGGGCGGCGTCGACCGCGGTCGTGCTCAACCGCGACGACCCCCGAGTGGCCGCCATCGCCGCCGACGTCAACACCGCGGAGGTCTCCTATTACGGAGTGTCCCCGGCGCTGCGGGCCGACTTCCCCACCGACGACGAGCTCTACGGCGCCGCCGACGCCGAACCGCCCGTGGTCGCGCCGGCGAACGCCGAACTGCTGGCCATGGATCTTGGTGAGACGAGCCGGCTGACCCTGCGGATCGGCGGCGAGACGCACGAGATCGCGCTGCGCGCCGGTGGGGCCCACAACGCCCAGAACGCGGCCGGCGCGGCGGCGATGAGCTTGACCTTCGGGTTGAGCCCGGCGCAGATAGCGGCCGGGCTGCGGGCCGTCGAACCGGCGTTCGGGCGCGGCCAGACGTTCAGCGTGCAAGGGCGCCGGCTGGTGCTGCACCTGGTCAAGAACCCCGCCGGGTTCCGCCAGACCCTGCGCACGCTCACCGCCTACGACGCCGAGTCGGTGATGATCGCGATCAACGACGACTACGCCGACGGGCGGGACGTCTCGTGGCTGTGGGACGTCGACTTCGCCGGTCCCCTGGCCGCCGCCCGCTCGGGCCGGCCCTGGGTGCTGACCTCGGGAACCCGGGCTACCGACATGGCCCTGCGGCTGCGCTACGACGAGATCCCGGCCGCGGCGGTCGAGCCGGACCTGCGCGAGGGTGTGCTGCGCGCGGTGCGGCAGGTCGAAGCCGGAGAGACGGTCATCGTGCTGAGCACATACACCGCCATGTGGGCGCTGCACGACATCCTCGCCGACGTCGGCCAAGCGGTGGCTACGGCCGATGCGGAGATGCAGCCGCCGGGTCGCGTGCTGAACGTGGCGGTGGGTGAGGAATGAAGCCGCTGCGGCTCGTGCACCTCTACCCACGCGAGATGAACATCTACGGCGACACCGGCAACGTGGTGGTGCTACGGCGCCGGCTGCAGTGGCGCGGGCGGTCCGCCGACGTGGTTCCGGTTGCCGTCGGCGATGCGCTTCCTCCCGACGCGGACATCATCCTCGGTGGAGGTGGTCAGGATGCCGCGCAGGGCGAGATCGGAACCGATTTCGCCGGCCGGGCCGCGACCCTGCGGGCGATGGCCGACGACGGCGTGGTGATGCTGGCCATCTGCGGCACGTACCAGATGTTGGGCCAAGAGTTCCTCACCAAGGACGGCGTGCACATCCCCGGGACCGGTGTGCTCGACGTGATGACGACGGGCAGCGATACCCGCATCATCGGTAACCATCTCGTCCCTACCGCGTACGGCCGGCTGGCCGGTTACGAGAACCACAGCGGCCTCACCGATCTCGGCCCGGGCGTCCGGCCGCTGGGTACAACGTCGTCCGGCCGAGGCAACAACGGCACCGACCGCACCGAGGGCGCCGTGCGCGACAACGTCTTCGGCACCTACCTGCACGGTCCTGTCCTGGCCAAGAGCGCGGCCTTCGCCGATGAACTGCTGCGGCGTGCGCTCGTCCGTCGCGGTGAGGACAGCGACCTGGAGCCGCTCGACGATGCGTTGGCCGAGCGTGCGGCCACGGTCGCCGCGGGGCGGCCGCGGTGAGCGCGCCCAACTCCGCGCTCGGCCGGCGAACCGGATGAGCCGGCTCGCTGCGGCCGCGGTCAGCCTCGCGTCGGTCGTGCTCGTGGCCGGCTGTGGCGGCGCATCGAACCCACCGAATGCGCCCGCGTCATCGACCGGGTCGGCGTCGGTGCTGCCCGGCGGGGGCGGCGAGACCACCCGCTCGGCCACCAAACCGGCCACGACCAAACCGGTATCGACCAAACCGGTATCGACCAAACCGGTATCGACCAAACCGGCCACGACGTCGACCAGTCGACGCGCGGCGGGGAAGGCGCGGGAGGTCGAGGGCACCTGTCCCTACGTCAGCAACGAGCAGGTCGCGCTCACCGAGGGAAACCGGGTGGGGCGCTCGACCGTTGTCACCACCTCGCCGGTGGGCTGCCGGTTCTACTTCGCCTACGGCGACGCTCACATGACCGCGCGGATCTCGGTCCGCACGTTCGCGACTCCCACGCTGGCCTACAACGCGATGGTGCGTACAGGCGGCGTGGGTGCGATCGGAGACCCGTCCATCGGAAGCGGCGCGGTGCTCTACCAGACTTCGTTCTACCCGCCCGACGGCGGCAGGGACTGGGCCTGCACGTTCGCCAAGGGACGACGAGTGGTGACGGTCAACACCAGCCAGGTGAGTCCGTCGGCCAATGCCCGCAACCTGGCCCGGGTAGTCGAGCCCAAGATTCACTGACCCGATCAGGCCGGGTTGGGCTCGCCCGCCGCCGCGTCCTTGTCCGACGTGCCCTCCACCCCGGGATCGGGAGTCTCAGAGGTCCAGACCACTTCATCGGCCGGCAGGACACCGTCCGCTGCGGCGCTTGGGATCCCGGAGTCGCGGGATGCCGGCGGGCCCACCGGGGCCGGATGAAGCTGGGATTCGGGGCCGGAGATCGCGGACCCCGCTGCGGTTCCGGACCCGGCCCCTCCCGAGACTGCGGCGCCGCCGGCCGAGGAGGCATCGGGAGTCGGCAACGATCGCACCTTGGGAGGGATCGACGATCCGGTGCGTGCGGTCTGCTTGGGGCGCAGGGCGCGAGCCGCGGCTACAACCGCGGCGACGACGCCCGCGAGCAGCGCCGCCCTGAGCAGGGTGCGCCCGCGCGTCTTGGCCGGCCTGGGCTTCGGGCGTCCGACCGCCGTCCGGACGGCGTCGTTGACCTTGTCGAGCCGGGGTGAGGTCAGGGCGGCGGGCCGGCTCCGACTGGTCCGCTTCCGCGCGGCAACCCCACGGCGAGCGGCGGCCTTCCGGGCGGCGGCGGCTTGGTCGGCGGCGGCCCTCTTCGCGGCGGCGGCCTGCTCGGCGG
>JALZBL010000260.1 GCA_030947395.1 Actinomycetota bacterium
ACCGTCACCATTCGAGGAATCGGAGGTGAACTGCAGGTGGATCGGGAGCAACGCCGCACCGGTGCGTGCGGCGAGCAGCGCCGGACCGGCCGGCAGGCGGGCCGGCTCGCCGAAGAACTTCACTTCGACGCCGTTACGGGCCAGGTCGCGGTCGGCGAGCAGGCAGACGCAACCACCGGCCCGCAGTCGCTCGACCAGGGTGTCGGTGGGCGAGCGCTCTCCCCCGCTCGAGGCGACGATCTCGAAGCCGAGGCTCTCGCGATAGGCGACGAACCGGTTGAACAACGACTCCGGCCGTAACCGCTCGGCCACCGTCATGAGGGAATACCCGCGATCGATGACCCACAGGCCGGCGACGTCCCAGTTGCCGCTGTGGGGCAGAGCCACGATGACGCCCCGGCCGGCCGACATCGCCGCGTCAAGGTGTTCGGCGCCGCTCGTCGCGATGCGACTGAGCACGTGGCGCCGGTCCATACCGGGCAGCCGGAACGTCTCGCGCCAGTAGCGGGCGTAGGAACGCATTCCGGCGGCCACCAGCCGGTCCAGCTCGGCTTCGGGCACGGTCGGACCGACCACCCGGCGCAGATTGCGCCGCAACTGCCGCACGCCGCGCCGATTGCGGCGGGTGGCCGTATCGGCCGCCCAGCTGAACGCGGTCCGGGCCGCCGGCTCGGGCAGGGCCCGCACCACCCGCCACCCCGCGGCGTAACCGGTGTCAAGGCCACGATCACGCAGCTGGCCGACCGCTGCGGCGGCGATCACGCAGGCTGCCCGGTCCGTTCGATCTGCCTCGACTGCTGCCACACCGTCGCCAGTCGCTGGCCGACCGTCACCGTGGACGCGGCGACGAGGAACCACAGCGCGACGGCCTGCGCGTACGGCAGGCCGAGGAAGCTACCGCTGACGCCGGTACCGACCAGCACGATGATCAGGCGCTCGGCCCGTTCGGCGAAGCCCACGCTGGCCGTCATACCCAGGCCCTCGGCCCGGGCCCGGATGTAGGAAGTGAGCGAGCCGAGCACCAGGCACAGCAGGGCCGCGGCCAGCAGAGCGGGCTGGTCGTGACGGGCGAAGTACCAGGCCAGCGCCCCGAAGATCGCCGCGTCGGCCACCCGATCGGAGGAGGAGTCGAGCAAGGCCCCGAAGTGGCTGAACCGGCCCGAGGCCCGGGCGACGGCGCCGTCAACCATGTCGAGCATCACGAACATCGCGATGAGGAACGACCCGGTGAACCACATCCCGCGCGGGTAGAAGACCAGCGCCGACGCAGTGGCCCCGATCGTCCCGATCACGGTGATGACGTCGGCCGTGATCCCGACCCGCACCAGTGCGTGCCCGAGCGGTGCCGTCGCCTTGGTGATCGAGGCGCGGTAGTTGTTGAGCACGGCTAAGGGTATCGCGCAGGCCGCGTCCGTTGGTCAGCTGAACCGCCGCCGCGGGCTCCAGCCGCCCGATGGTTGGCCACGAGGGATCAGGTCAGCCCAGCCAGCCGCTGGCGAGAGCCGCTCTCACCTCCGACAGGAGCTGGGGCAGGACCCGCGTCTGGGCCACGATCGGCATGAAGTTGGTGTCCCCGCCCCATCGCGGGACGACGTGCTGGTGCAGGTGCGCGGCGATGCCCGCCCCGGCCTGAGCGCCCTGGTTCAGGCCGAGGTTGAACCCCTGCGGCCCCGAGAACGCCCGGAGCGTGCGCATGGCGGCCTGGGTGAATTCGCCCAGTTCAGCGATCTCCGGTGAATTGAGGTCGGTGTAGTCCGCGACGTGGCGGTAGGGGCACACCATCAGGTGACCGGAGTTGTACGGGTACAGGTTGAGCACCGCATACACCGCGTCACCGCGGGCCACGATCAGCCCCTCCTCGTCGGGCAGGGAGGGGATCCGGCAGAACGGGCAGCCGTCCCCCGCCGCGGCCGATGTCGGCTTGTTCTCCCCCCGCAGGTAGGCCATCCGCTGCGGCGTCCAGAGCCGGCCGTAGGAGTCCGGGTCACCGGCGAAGTCGGCCGCCGGTTCGACGTCCGCGGGCCGGGCTCGGTCGGTCACAACGTCGCGGCCGTGGGCGAGACGTTGACTCGGCGAGCGACCACCTCGGCGATCTCGGCAATGGCCTGATCGATCGGGATGGCGTTGCGCTGGCTGCCGTCGCGGTAGCGGAAGGACACCGCCCCCCGCCCCGCGTCCTCGGTGCCGGCGATCAGCATGAACGGCACCTTCTGCTTCTGGGCGGTGCGGATCTTCTTCTGCATACGGTCGTCCGAGTCATCGACCTCGACCCGGATGCGCTCGGCCCGCAGCCGGGCTGCCACCTCGTGCAGGTAGCCGTTCTGGTCGTCGGTCACCGGGATCGCGACGACCTGCACCGGCGACAACCAGGCCGGGAACGCGCCGGCGTAGTGCTCGACCAGTACCCCGATGAAGCGCTCGATCGAGCCGAACAGCGCCCGATGGATCATGACCGGCCGATGGCGCTGACCGTCCTCGCCCTGGTATTCCAGGCCGAAGCGGGCCGGCTGTTGGAAGTCGACCTGGATCGTCGACATCTGCCAGGTGCGCCCGATCGCGTCCCGGGCCTGCACGCTGATCTTCGGCCCGTAGAAGGCGGCGCCGCCCGGGTCGGGCACGAGGTCCAGCCCGGACGCCTGCGCCGCTTGGCGCAGCGTCTCGGTGGCCTCTTCCCACTCGTGGGCCTCGCCGACGAACTTAGGTGAGTCGTCGCGGGTCGACAGCTCCAGGAAGAAGTCGTCGAGGCCGTAGTCGCGCAGCAGGTCGAGCACGAACGTCAACAGAGACGTCAGCTCCCCCGGCATCTGCTCCTTGGTGCAGTAGATGTGCGCGTCGTCCTGCGTCATGCCCCGCACCCGGGTCAGCCCGTGCACCACCCCCGACTTCTCGTACCGGTACACGCTGCCGAACTCGAACAGCCGCAGCGGCAGTTCTCGGTAGGACCGCCCGCGGGCGCGGAAGATCAGGTTGTGCATCGGGCAGTTCATCGCCTTGAGGTAGTAGTCGGCGCCCTCGAAGGCGATCGGCGGGAACATGGTGTCGGCGTAGTAGGGCAGGTGGCCCGAGGTCTGGAACAACCCCTCCTTGCTGATGTGCGGGGTGTTCACGAACTCATAACCCGCCTCCTCGTGCCGCCGGCGGGAGTAGGCCTCCATCTCCCGGCGCAGGATGCCGCCCTTGGGGTGGAACACGGCCAAGCCCGACCCGATCTCGTCCGGGAAGCTGAACAGGTCCAGCTCGGCGCCGAGCTTGCGATGGTCGCGCTTGGCCGCCTCCTCGAGCTGGGCCAGGTAGGCCTTGAGATCCTCGCGACTGGCCCAGGCCGTGCCGTAGATGCGCTGCAACTGCGGGTTCTTCTCGCTCCCCCGCCAGTATGCGGCGGCGCTGCGCATGAGCTTGACCGCCGGGATGCGCCGGGTCGTGGGCACGTGCGGACCCCGGCACAGATCGGTCCACACCCGCTCGCCGCTACGCGCGTCAAGGTTGTCGTACATGGTCAATCCGCCGGCCCCGACCTCGGCCGAGGCACCCTCGAGGTCCTCGGC
>JALZBL010000041.1 GCA_030947395.1 Actinomycetota bacterium
CATTCGTCTCGCAGGTGCGCACGCAGGTCGGCGAGGAGGCCGTCGCCGCCGTCATCATCGAGCCGATCCAGGGCGAGGGTGGCTTCGTCGTGCCACCGGCCGGCTGGCTGGCCCGCGTGGCCGACTGGTGCCGCGCCCACGGCATCGTCTTCATCGCTGACGAGATCCAGACCGGCTTCTGCCGCACCGGTGACTGGTTCGCCTGTGACCACGAGGGCGTCGTCCCGGACCTGATCGCGACGGCCAAGGGCATCGCCGGTGGCCTGCCCCTGTCCGCCGTGACCGGCCGGGCGGAGCTGATGGACGCCGTCCACGCCGGCGGCCTCGGCGGCACCTACGGCGGCAACCCAGTGGCGTGCGCGGCCGCGCTCGGCGCGATCGAGACCATGCAGGCCGAGGACCTCAACTCCGCCGCCCGGCGGATCGAATCGATCATGCTCCCGCGCCTGCTCGAGATGGCCGAGAAGAACGACGCGATCGGCGACGTGCGCGGCCGGGGAGCGATGCTGGCGGTCGAGATCGTCGCTGGCGCCGTCACCAAGGCGCCGGACCCGGCGCTCACCGCCGCGGTCGCCGCAGCCTGCCACCAGAGCGGCCTGGTCACCCTCACCGCCGGCACCTACGGCAACGTGCTGCGGTTCCTGCCACCACTCGTCATCGGTGACGACCTGCTCAACGAGGGCCTGGACATCCTGCAGTCCGCCTTCGACGACGCCTAGGCCGCCGGACCGCTGCGGCCCGGCCGACTCGCCGCGGCCGGCCGGAAGCGGTTGCCCCGCTATCCTGGCCACGTTTGCCGGCACCGCCAGCACGAGAGGAACGCAGGGCACTGATGGGGTTGATCGTCCACAAGTACGGAGGCTCCTCGGTCGCCGACGCCGAACGCATCAAGCGGGTGGCCGAGCGCATCGTCGACGCTCGCCGCGAGGGCGACGACGTCGTGGTCGTCGTCTCGGCGATGGGTGACACGACCGACGAGCTGCTCGATCTGGCCCGGCAGGTGTCCCCGGTGGCTGACGGGCGCGAGCTGGACATGCTGCTCACCGCCGGCGAGCGGATCTCGATGGCCCTGCTGGCGATGGCGGTGAACTCCCTCGGCTACACCGCGCAATCCTTCACCGGCTCCCAGGCGGGCGTCCTCACCACGTCGACCCACGGCAGCGCCCGCATCATCGACGTCACGCCGGGGCGCATCCTCACCTCGGTGCAGGGCGGGAACGTGGCCATCGTCGCCGGCTTCCAGGGCGTCGCCCAGGACACCAAGGACATCACCACCCTGGGCCGCGGCGGCTCGGACACCACGGCGGTGGCCCTGGCCGCGGCGTTGGACGCCGACGTCTGCGAGATCTACTCCGACGTCGACGGAGTGTTCACCGCCGACCCGCGGATCGTGACCAACGCCCGGCGCCTGCAGACCATCACCTACGAGGAGATGCTGGAAATGGCCGCGTGCGGCGCCAAGATCCTCTCGTTGCGTTGCGTCGAGTACGGCCGGCGTTACAGCGTGCCGATTCATGTCCGCTCGTCGTTCTCGACCAAACCCGGCACCACGGTGTCCGGCTCGATGGAGGATCTCCCCGTGGAACAGGCCCTTATCTCCGGCGTCGCCCATGATCGCAGCGAGGCTAAGGTCACCGTGGTCGGCGTCCCCGACAAGCCGGGGCAGGCAGCGACCATCTTCAGCGCGCTGGCCGACGTCGGGCTCAACCTGGACATGATCGTGCAGAACGTCTCGACGCGTGGCTCCGGGCGCACCGATGTGTCGTTCACCCTGCCGAAGTCGGAGGGCGCGCGGGCCTCAGAAGCCCTGCGGCGCATCCAGGCCTCGATCGGTTACGAGGACCTCACCTACGACGACCACATCGGCAAGCTCTCGTTGGTCGGGGCCGGCATGCGCTCGCATCCGGGTGTGTCGGCCAAGCTCTTCGGCTCGCTGGCCGCCTCCGGCATCAACATCGAGATGATCTCCACGTCGGAGATCCGGATCTCGGTGATCTGCCGCGACACCGAGCTCGACGACGCGGTGCGCGCGGTCCACGACGCGTTCGAGCTGGGCTCCGGGGACGAGCAGGCCGTCGTCTACGGAGGTACGGGCCGATGAGTGGCGTGCGGGTGGGTGTGGTCGGAGCGACCGGCCAGGTCGGCGGCGTCATGCGGCGGATCCTCGAGGACCGGAACTTCCCGGTGGCCGAGATGCGCTACTTCGCCTCGGCCCGTTCGGCTGGGTCGAAGCTGCCGTGGCGGGGGGAGGAGATCGTCGTCGAGGACGCCGAAACCGCGGACCCGTCCGGGCTGGACATCGCCCTCTTCTCGGCCGGCGCTTCGACCTCCCGCCAACTGGCCCCGGCGTTCGCCGCCGCCGGTGCAACAGTGATCGACAACTCCTCGGCCTGGCGGATGGACCCGGACGTGCCCCTGGTGGTGTCCGAGGTCAATCCCGAGCAGGCGCGCCGCGCCCCGCAGGGCATCATCGCGAACCCGAACTGCACCACGATGGCCGCCATGCCCGTGCTCAAGCCACTGCACGACGAGGCTGAGCTGGTGCGGCTGGTGATCTCGACCTACCAGGCGGTGTCCGGGTCGGGGCTGGCCGGCGTGGAGGAGCTGGACGCGCAGGTGCGCGCGGTGGCCGAGCACGCCGCCGAGCTGACCCACGACGGCACGGCGGTCGAGTTCCCCGAGCCGGTCAAGTATGTGCGGCCGATCGCGTTCAACGTGTTGCCGCTGGCCGGCTCGATCGTCGACGACGGCTCGTTCGAGACCGACGAGGAACAGAAGCTGCGTAACGAGAGCCGCAAGATTCTCGCGATCCCCGCCCTGCTCGTGTCCGGAACCTGCGTGCGGGTACCGGTGTTCTCCGGGCACTCGCTGTCGATCAACGCCGAGTTCGCCCGGCCGCTGTCCGTGGAACGGGCGAGTGGACTACTGGCCGCGGCGCCCGGGGTGGCCCTGTCCGACGTGCCGACTCCGCTGCAGGCCGCGGGCCATGACGCCAGCTTCGTCGGCCGGCTCCGTCGTGACCCCGGGGTCCCCGACGGCCGCGGGCTGGCGCTGTTCGTGAGCAGCGACAACCTGCGCAAGGGCGCGGCCCTCAACGCGGTCCAGATCGCCGAGCTGCTCCTGCCCTGACTCCTGAGACGATCGCGCACGTTTCGCACCCGCCGCGGGGGCCAAACTTGCCCAATCACTCGCCTGTGGACAGTGAGAACGGTGCGACCGCCCGGTACACGACAATGCCGAGGTGCAATGGCAGGAGATCGCTCGGGGCCAGGCAGGAGCGGTCGACCGATCCCAGCTGAGCCGGGCCAGTTGCTCGAGTCGGCGCATCGACGGGCTGATCGCCCGGCGCGAGCTGGTCGAGATCATGCCGTCCGTGTACGCGTCGCTTTCGGCACCGGCGTCGGTGGGTCAGCGAGAATGGGCCGCGGTGTTGTGGTCGGGTGGCGTGCTGAGCCATCGCTCGGCGGCCCGGCGCTGGCGCCCTTCCCGTCGCGGATCCGAAGCAGGTTCACATCACCGTCGCCGATCGAAGGTACCGCCACGGCAATCCGATGGTCGCTGTGCATCGCGTTCCGCTGCCTTCGGCTGAGATCACCCGGGCCGACGGTATTGCGCTGACGGGACGATCCAGGACGCTCGTCGACCTCCTGCGTACCGAGCCGATTTCCGCCGCCTCAACTCTGCTCGATCGCGCGTTGCCGCAGAGCTGGATCGAGATCGGCGCCCTTTCGGCCGCGGTGGTGATGGGTCGAGGTCGCACCGGTAATCGGCAACTGCGCGAGCTGATCTCCTGTATCGAACCGCAAGCCCACGCCGAGTCGGAACGGCGGTTGCCCGCCATGCTGCGTCGGCATCGCATCCGCGGGTGGTGTCCGCAGTATGCGGTGCGGTTGCCGCGCGGCACCGTCTTCGTCGATGTCGCGTTCCCCCGTCAGCGCCTCGCGGTGGAGGTCGACGGCAAACTGTGGCACGACGCATACTCGGATCGCTTCGAAGGCGACCGGGAGCGGCAGAACGACCTCGTCGGCGCCGGTTGGCGCGTGCTCAGGTTCACCTGGAAGAAGCTGGTCGGCGAGCCGGTCGACGTAATCCAGCGGATCCAGCAAGAACTGGCCGCCCCACGGGTGTGAAACGTGCTCGATCGAGCCAGGCTAGGGGACGGGGGCGTTCCAGTCGAAGGGTTCCATTTCCCGGATCACCCGGCGGCGCCGGTTTCGCGGCAGGTGGTCGATGTAGAGGACGCCGCGCAGGTGGTCGGTCTCGTGCAGCAGGCAGCGGGCAAAGTAGCCAGTGGCGCTCAGCTCGACCGGACCCCCGGTCTGATCGACGCCGCGGACGGTGACCCGGCTCGGGCGATCGAGCTGGTGGAACGGTCCGGGTACCGACAGGCAGCCTTCTTCTCCGTCGTCGATCGGGCCGTCGGCCGAGACGACCACCGGGTTGACGACGTGCCCGCGCTGGCGCTGCCCCGACTCGTCGGGACAGTCGTACACGAACACCGCTCGAGAGACGCCGATCTGGGGCGCGGCCAGCCCGACTCCCTCGGCGACGGCCATCGTGGCGAACATGTCCTCGACGAGGGCGCGCAGTGCGTCATCGAACTCGACTACGTCGGCGCATCGGGTCGCCAGTACCGGGTCACCCACCACGCGCACCGGACGGGCCTGGCCCACCACCAACTCCTCCGATCAGGGACGCCGGGCTCGGCGCCGAGTCGTGCCACCGGCCGAGCCGGCCTGACCGCCCGACCACGAGCCGGCGATCCACGCCGGCCGATAGGACGGCAACGCCGAGACCTGGCGGCCGGTCGGCGATCAGTGGTCGGGGTGGCGGGATTCGAACCCACGGCCTCTTCGTCCCGAACGAAGCGCGCTACCAAGCTGCGCCACACCCCGGCGACCGTCGGACAGTCTAGCCAAGTCGCCGCGGCGCTCCGGACACCTCATTTCCCGGCCGAACGAACCGGGACTCGGTCAGCCCGAGCCGCGCCGGCGAGCCGGCCGATCCCGACCGACGAGGGTCAGCAGCGTCGCCTCCGGCCGGCAGGCGAAACGCACCGGCATGTAGGGGTTCGTACCGAGCCCGGCGCACACGTGCAGCCACATGCGCGCGTCCCAGCGGTGTAACCAGCGGGCGCGGTGCACGTCGATGCCGCAGTTGGTGACGATTGCCGGCCCGAAGGGGACGCGAACCTGGCCGCCGTGCGTGTGCCCGGCCAGGGCCAGTTCGTAGCCGTCGGCGGCGAAGCGCTCCAACAGGCGTGGCTCAGGGGAGTGCAGCAGCCCCAGCCGCACCGCGGCATCCGGATCGGCCGGGCCGCTGATGAGGTCGTAGCGGTCACGCTCGAGATGCGGGTCGTCGACGCCGCCGAACGCGACCGGTCGGCCGGCGCAGGTGAGCCGGGTACGGGCGTTGGTGACGTCCACCCAGCCCTGGCCGGCCATCCCGGCGCGAAGCTCGCCCCAGGGCATGTCGGGACCGCGCGGTCGGGGCCGGGCACCGGTGAAGTAGCGGGCCGGTGTGCTCGGCCGCGGGGCGTAATAGTCGTTGTTTCCGGGCACGAAGACGGCCGGGAATCGAGCCAGCGGACGCAGGCAGGTCAGGATCGCCCCAACCGCCCGGGCGTCGGAGATGGTGTCGCCGGTGTTCACCACCAGGTCGGGCTCGAGCCGCGCCAGCTCAGCGATCCACCGCTGCTTGCGGCCCTGGCCGGCGGTGAGGTGCAGGTCGGAGATGTGCAGCACCCGCAGCGGACGGGTCCCCGGCGCCAGCACCGGCACATCGAAGCGGCGCAGGGTGAAGGCGTTGCGCTCGACCAGGCTGCCGTAGGCCGCGGTCGCGGCGCCGGCGGCGGTGAGCGCGCCGAACGCGGTGGCCAGGCGCGACATGGGCACGACAGTAACCAGCGGCCGGCCGCGCTCAGCCCGCTCGGGTTAACGTGGGCAGCGTGCCCGAGTTGAAGTCACGCCTGCAGTCGGATCTGACCGCCTCGATGAAGGCCCGCGATGAGCTGCGCACCGCGACGATCCGGATGACCCTCAGCGCGATCAGCTCCGAGGAGGTCGCTGGGAAGGCCGCCCGCGAACTAGGCGACGACGAGGTGCTGCGCGTGATCACCCGAGAGGCCAAGAAGCGCCGGGAGGCCGCCGAAGCCTACGACGGCGCGCGACGGCCCGAGCTCGCCGAGCGGGAACGGGCCGAGGGCAGGGTGCTCGACGGTTACCTCCCGGCCCAGCTGTCCGATGACGAGTTGGGTGCGCTGGTCCGCACGGCCGTGGCCGAAGCCGGCGCGCGCGAAGCCCGTCAGATGGGCGCGGTGATGAAGCTGGTTCAGCCGCGCGTGGCCGGCCGGGCCGATGGCCGCCGGGTCAGCGACGAAGTCCGCCGACAGCTCACCGGCTGAGCGGACCCGACATCTGCGCTGGCACCCGGGCTGGCTAGCCGATCGCGGGCGGCCGGCGCCCTGGAGGGCTTGCGGCTCGGAGCTCGAGCGCCTCAGTGACCACCGCGACGATGGCCATTGCCACCGCCGCCGTGACCGCCGCCACCGCCGCCGTGACCACCGCCGGTAGGCGGCTTCTTGGTCGGGCTGGACCGGCTCGGCGGGGGCGGGCTGATCAGTGACTTGCCGTTGCTGACGCAGTAATAGACCGTCGAGTTGGGCACGGCGTAGGCCGGTCCCGCGTACCCGACCACGCCCGGGATCTGCGAGCCGCCGCACTGGATCGGATATTCGGCCGGCTTGAAACCGGCGTCGCGGATCTTCTGGGCCGCTTCCTCCGGCGGGTTGCCGATGACGAACGGAGTCTGCGTCGCCCCCGGGATTTCTTCCGGCGTAGGCCACTGCCACGACGTCTTGGTCAATCCGGTGCCGAACGACCCGATCCAGTACTTGGCGGCGTACGCGCCGTAGAACTCGCTGGTCGAATCGGTGCTCGAGACGCCTGGGATACGCACGGTGCTCGTCGGCAGGTCGGCGTTGACCACGGCCGAGACGGCGACCAGGCGGGGGGTAAGGCCGACGAACCACAACGCCGAGTTCTGGCCGTTGTCCTTGCCGTTGGTGCTGGCGTTGTTGGTCCCGGTCTTGCCGGCGACGAGGTGGTCGGACTGGGACGTGCGGCTGTAGAACGAATCATTGAACTGGCTGGCCGCGGTGCCGTTGAGCGTGTCGCCCGTAAGGATCTTGATCGCGGTGCGGGCCACCCACTGGCTCATCTTCGGGGCGCACGTCGGCTGGTTGTACTTGACCGACTTGCCCGCCGAAGTGGTGACCGACAGGACCGGTTTGGGCTGGCAGTAGATGCCGTCGTTGGCCGCGACCCCGTAGGCCTCGGCCAGCTCCAGGCCGCTGGTCGACTCCTGGCCGAGGGTGAAGGTGTACGCGTGGTTCTGGATGACCCGTTCCGCCACCGACCAGTGTCGCTGCTTACCTTCCTCGGTCCGGTCCGCCAGATTCAAGGCGTTCATGCCCAGGCTTTGCGCGGTCTTCACGACCGTCGACAGATCGCAGTCGAAGATCTGGTCTTCGAGGCCGACGAAGTAAGTGTTCGACGACTGGATCGTCGCATCGGCGAGGTTGTAGGTGGCGGAGTAAGCGCCGGCATTGGCGATGCCCGTTTCCGGTTTGTTCCGGTCGGTCTGCGGGCAGCTCCGGGGGAAATACTTCTGCGGCACGGCGCCGGCGGTGGTCAGGCTCTGTTCCGGTTTTATGCCGGCGGTCAAGGCGGCGATCAGCGCGAAGTACTTGTAGGTAGAGCCGGAACCGGCGTACGCGTTCTTGAACAGCTGGACAGAGGTGTACGCCCGCTTGCCGCTGTGCGCGCCGGCGTAGTCGTAGTGCTTGGTCGTCGCCATGGCCTTGATTTCACCCGTCGTGGGATCGATCGCGGGCTGGATGATGGTGCTCGGGAAATCGGCGGGGTATTTCTGGAACAGGTTCTTCTGGGCCGTGTTCTGCACGGTCGGATCGATGGACGTGACGATCTTGAGCCCGCCGGTGGCGATGTATTCCTTCGACAGGCCACTGGCGTGAGTCAGCCAGTCCAGCGCGTAGTCGCAGAAGAACCCGACGTTGCTGATCAGGTCGTCGCGGGCGAACGAGCAACCCTGGGCCTGCACCGGTGGCTTGGCCGGCACTCCCAACGGCGTCTTCTGAGCGGCGGCGGCGGCGGCGGCGGTGAGGTGGCCGGCCTTGACCATGTTCTGGATAACGGCATCGCGGCGCTGCTTAGCCGCCTTCGGGTCGTGGAACGGGTCGAACGTCGAGGGATCCTTGACTAGGCCGACGATAACGGCCGCTTGGGGGACGCTGAGCTTGGCCGGAGTCGTGTTGAAGTAGGTGCGGGCCGCGACGTCGATGCCGTAGGACTGCTCGCCGAAGTAGGCGATGTTGAGGTACTTCTCGAGGATCTGGTCCTTGGTGTACTTCTTCTCCAGGTCCAGGGCGCACGAGGCTTCGTAGATCTTGCGGTTGGCGTTCACGGCGGTCGCGGCGTTACGTTCAGCGTCGGTCGTGGCCTGGTAGAACCGCACCTGCTTGACGTACTGCTGGGTCAGCGTCGAACCGCCCTGGGTCTGTCCGCCGGAGCCGTTGACCAGGGCCCGGGCCAGGCCGCGGGTGTCGATCCCGTGGTGGCTGTAGAAGCGGCGGTCCTCGGTGTCGATGAGCGCGTCGCGCACCCTGACCGGGATGTTCTTGAGCGAGATGATGTGGCGGTTGTCCAGGTAGACGTTGGCGATCAGCGTCTTGGCGTCGCGGGCGTAGATCGCGGTGCTCTGCTCGAGCGGTTTCTCGGTCAGATCACAGCGGGTGTTCAGGAACCTGTCCGCTCCACGGCGGGTGAGCAACCCGGCCCCGCCGACGTAGGGCACCAGGAATCCGGCGGCGATCACCCCGGTGACGACGATGACACCGACCAGCTGGAGGGCAGCGATCAGCTTCCTGGAGCCGCGGGATAGAGCCACGGCATCAGAGCGTACCGAAGGTCGGTGTGGCGGACCCCGTCCAGGCGGTCAGGCGGCCCGTTCACCGCGGGCCGGCGGCCCCGTCCTATTGGTCAAGCGGGGGAGGAGGCGGCCGCCAGTAGCGCGCCGATCTTGCGCAGCCCGTCGGCGTCGTGCACGTCGCTGGGCAGTGCCGGCACGTGGACGGTCGGCACGTGGGGGTGGGCCGCGGCGAAGCGGCGCATCATCCGGCGGTCGGCGTCGGCGGCGGTCACGGCGTCGGCGTGCACCAGCAGCGCCGCGGCCGCCAGG
>JALZBL010000261.1 GCA_030947395.1 Actinomycetota bacterium
CACCATCGTCTTCGCGATCGGCCCGGCCGGCACCGGCAAGACCTATCTGGCCGTGGCCAAGGCGGTGCAGGCGCTGCAGGCCAAGCAGGTCAACCGCATCATCCTCACCCGGCCGGCGGTCGAGGCCGGCGAACGGCTGGGTTTCCTGCCCGGCACCCTTTTCGACAAGATTGATCCTTACCTGCGTCCGCTGCTCGACGCCCTGCACGACATGGTGGACCCCGAGTCGATCCCGCGGCTGCTGCAGGCGGGCACGATCGAGATCGCCCCGCTGGCCTACATGCGCGGGCGCACCCTCAATGACGCGTTCATCATCCTCGACGAGGCCCAGAACACGACCGCCGAGCAGATGAAGATGTTCCTCACCCGACTGGGTTTCGGCTCGCGGGTCGTCGTCACCGGTGACATCACCCAGGTCGACCTGCCCGGCGGTACCACGAGCGGGCTGCGGGTGGTGCGCGACATCCTGGGCGACGTCGACGACGTGCACTTCGAGACGCTCACGAGTGCCGACGTGGTCCGTCACCGCCTGGTCGGTGAGATCGTCGAGGCCTACGCCCGCTACGACGCGCGCACCGACGCCGAGCCGCGCGCGTCGGCCGGGCCGGGCGGCGCCCGCCCGGTGCGCACCCATCGCCGCTGAACCGCCGGACCCCGGGCTGACACCGTGACCATCGAGGTCAACAACGAATCCGGCACGGCGGTCGACGAGGTGGCCCTGGCCGAGCTGGCGCGCTCGGTCCTGGACGCGCTCGGGGTCACGCCGTTGGCCGAACTGTCGATCGTGCTGGTCGACTCCGCCGCGATGGCGACCCTGCACGAGCAGTGGATGGACCTGCCCGGGCCGACCGACGTGATGGCCTTCCCGATGGACAGCCTGCCGATAGGAGCCGGATCGGGCCCGGTCAGCGGTCCCGGCGCCCCGCCCGAGCCCGGACCGGCCCTGCTCGGTGACGTCATCCTGTGCCCACCGGTGGCCGCGACCCAGGCGGCCACGGCGGGTCACTCGACCGAGTCGGAGCTGTTCCTGCTCACCACCCACGGCGTCTTGCACCTGTTGGGCTATGACCACGGCGAGGACGAGGAGGAGGCCGAGATGTTCGACCTGCAGACCCGCCTCGTCAACGACTGGACCGCGGCCACCGGCCGGGCGACCGTACGAACGCCGAGGCCCGGTAGTCGGGGAGAGCAACGCCGATGACCGGCACCGACGCCGCGCTTCTCGCCCTCGCGGTGTGCCTGGTCCCCATCGGCGGACTGTTGGCCGCGGTCGACAGCGCCTTGACTCGCCTTTCGGTGGCCCGGGTGGAGGAGCTGCGGCGCGAGGACGCCCGCGGGGCCCAGGCGCTCGCCCTGGTCGTGGCCGACCGCGGCCGCTACACGAACCTGCTGCTGCTGTTGCGCGTCGCGGCGGAACTGAGCGCGACCGTGCTCGTCACGATCGTCGCCCGCGCGACGTTCGGCACGCGCTGGCCGGTAGTCGCCCTGACCGTGCTGGTGATGATCGTGGTCTCCTACGTGCTGGTCGGCGTCGGGCCGCGCACTCTCGGCCGCCAACACGCCTACGGGGTGGCCTTGGCCAGCGCCGGGGTGGTTCGTGTCCTCGGGCGGGTGTTCAACCCGCTGGCGTCGCTGCTGATCGTGCTCGGCAACGCGGTCACCCCGGGGCGGGGTTTCCGGGAGGGCCCGTTCGCCTCCGAAGTCGAGTTGCGCGAGCTCGTCGACATGGCCGAACAGCGTGGGGTGGTCGAGGAAGGCGAGCGCGACATGATCCAGTCGGTGTTCGAACTCGGTGACACCATCGCCCGCGAGGTGATGGTGCCGCGCACCGAGGTCGCGTGGATCGAGCACGGCAAGACCGTCCCGCAGGCGTTGGCTCTGGCCCTGCGCAGCGGTTTCTCCCGCATTCCGGTGATCGGGGAGAACGTCGATGACATCGTCGGCGTGGTCTACCTGAAGGATCTGGCCCGGCGGGCGCAGGACGGCGAACGGGCCCGCGCCACCAAGGTCGACGACGTGATGCGGCCACCGGCCTTCGTGCCGGAGTCCAAGCCGGTGGACGAGCTGCTGCGCGAGATGCAGGCCCGCCGCTCACACCTGGCCGTCGTCATCGACGAGTACGGCGGCACGGCCGGGGTGGTCACCATCGAGGACATCCTGGAGGAGATCGTCGGCGAGATTACCGACGAGTACGACGTCGAACGTCCGCCGGTCGAGCGCATCGACGACGACACGGTCCGGGTGACTGCCCGCCTGCCGGTCGAGGATCTCGGCGAGCTGTTCGCCGTCGACCTGCCCGAGGGCGACGACGTGGAGACGGTCGGCGGACTGCTGGCCCAGCAACTCGGACGGGTGCCGATCCCAGGGGCCGCGGTCCAGACGCACGGCCTCGAGCTCACCGCCGAGAACACCGGCGGCCGGCGCAACCGGATCGACACGGTGCTGGTGCGGCGCGTCCCCGAGCCGGTGACCGCGGCCCCCGCCGACGGTGAGGGCGCCTTGGCCGTGCCAGCCGTGCCGGCCGAGCCCCATCGATGACGGCCCACCGATGACGGCCCAAGATTGGCAACCTGAACCGCGCCGGGCGGCTCAGATTGCCAGACTTGCCGCATGAGCGACCTCGACGCGCAGGACGCCAAGCTGGTGACGCTGGCCCGCGCCGCCCGGGCCCGGACCGGCGCGCGCCAGGCGGCGGCCGTGCGCGACTCCGACGGGCGCACGTACGCCGCCAGCACCGTCGCCCTCGCCGCGCTTTCGCTGTCCGCACTGCAGGCCGCCGTGGCGGCTGCGGTGTCCTCGGGCGCCGCCGACCTCGAGGCCGCGGTGGTCGTCGGTGACCCGCCGGACGACCCGGCCGGGGTCGCGGCGGTGGCCGAACTGGCCCCGTCCGCGCCGGTCTATCGAGCCGGTCCCGACGGCGGCCCGATCTGAAGCCACCAGCTCGGCGATCTGGTGGCGAATGAGGAGCTACGGCGCACGGATCGCAACCAGATCGCTCGGCGGGTGCCGCGGCGAGCGACGAGGCGCGTGCCGGGTCGATCGGTACGGTTGGTCCGATGGAGGAGAACGAGGCTCGCCGCGTGGTCGACGTCCTGCGCGAGCGCGGCGTGAACGCCCGCACCGCCAAGGCCGGCGTCTACCAGTTCGGGGTCAGCATCACCCTGCCCGACGGCCGCGAGGCGATCTGGGACGCCGACGGCACGGCCGGGCTAGAGGCCAACGTGATGCGCGACGGAGTGTTGGTCGGCTTCGTCCCCAAACTGGAAGGATCCGAGGACTTCGACGAGGTCCAGACGGTGGACGCCATCCTGAAGACCGACTACGACCAGCCCGTCGCCCGCCGGAGGTCCACCGCGCCGCCCGCGGCGCCCCCGTTGCCGGTCGAGGGCGGCGTCTTCCGCCGGTTCTTCGGCGGGTTCCGCCAGAAGTGAGCGAGGCGGCGGTTCCGGCCGTCGGCGGCCGCTGGACGGCCGGGTCGCTGGTCGCCTCCGACGGCGTGCGCCTGGCCACCTTCAGCGCCGGGCCCGAGGAC
>JALZBL010000262.1 GCA_030947395.1 Actinomycetota bacterium
GGGCAACCGGCCACGCCGGCGCCGGCCGCCGTCCGCGCCGCGGCCCACCGCGCGCTCGACGACCAGCGGCTGGGCTACACCATGGCCAACGGCATTCCGGCCCTGCGCGAACGCATCGCCGCGCACTACCGGCGGGTGTACGACCTCGTGGTCAGCCCGAGCGAGGTGGTGGTCACCACCGGCTCCTCCGGGGCGTTCCTGCTGACCTTCTTGGCCGCGTTCGACGCCGGTGATGTCGTGGCGGTGGCCCGACCCGGCTACCCCGCCTATCGCAACTTGTTGACGTCGCTCGGGTGCGAGGTGCGCGAGCTGCCGTGCGACGCCTCCACCCGGTTCCAGCCGACCCTGGCGATACTCGAGGGGCTTGATCCGCGTCCGTCCGGTCTGGTCCTGGCCAGCCCGGCCAACCCGACTGGGACGATGGTGCCCCCGGCCGAGCTCGCGGCGATCGCCACCTGGTGCGCGAACCACGGCGTCCGGCTGATCAGCGACGAGATATACCACGGCATCACCTACACCGGGGTCGCAGCCTCGGCCTGGCAGAGCGACCGGCACGCCGTCGTCATCAACAGCTTCTCGAAGTACTTCTCAATGACCGGGTGGCGGCTGGGGTGGCTGCTCGCCCCGGCGGACCTGTTGGATCCGATCGACCGGCTGGCCAGCAACTTCGCCCTGTGCCCGCCGACCCTGGCCCAGCTGGCCGCGGTGCACGCCTTCGACGATTACCCCGAGCTCGACGCGAACGTGGCCCGGTACCGGACCAATCGCGACGTTCTCCTTGACGGCCTGCGCAGCCTCGGCCTCGACCGCCTGGCCCCGGCCGACGGCGCGTTCTACGCCTACGCCGACGTCAGTGCGTTCACCGACGACGCGCTGACGTTCTGCCGGCGGATGCTGACCGAGGCCGGCGTGGCCACCACGCCCGGTGTCGACTTCGATTCCGTCGACGGGAACCGGTTCCTGCGCGCGTCCTTCGCCGGTGCGGAGTCGGTGGTCAGTGGCGCGCTCGATGCGCTGGCCGGCTGGCTTCCGGGCCAGCGGCGCTGAGGTGAACCAACGCGGCGAACCTCACGGGCAGGCTCCGACGGTGCCGAGCTCAGTCCGGGGCCGCGGATCGACTCAGCAGCAGCCGCCGAAACGCGGCCAACCGGGCCGTTGCGGAGTGGCCGGCCGCCACGTAGGCGTCGAGGGTGCACCCGTCGGCGGCGCTGAGGTGCTCGCACCCCGGCGGGCAGGCGTTGGCGCCGTCCTCGAGGTCGGGGAACGCCCACAGCAGGTCCTGCGCGCTTACGTGAGCCAGGCCGAACGAGCGCACCCCGGGCGTGTCGATCACCCAGCCGCCGCCGGGCAGCGGCAGGGCCAGGGTCGACGTCGAGATGTGCCGGCCCTTGCCGATCGCCGAGACCGAGCCGGTGATCCGATTGGCGTCGGGGACGAGCGCGTTGATCAACGTGGACTTGCCCACGCCGGAATGCCCCACGAACACCGAAACCTGGTCGTGCAGGCGCGCGCGCAGCCCGGTGAGGTCGCCGCCGCGCTGGGTGACCAGGACGGGCAGGTCGAACTCGGCGAAGTTGGCCAGCACGGCGTCGGGTGAGGCGAGGTCGGACTTGGTGAGGCAGAGGACCGGCTCGATGCCCTCGGTGAGTGCCGCCACCAGGCAGCGGTCGATGAACCCCAGCCGCGGTGGCGGATCAGCCAGCGCAGTGACGATCAGCAGCTGATCGGCGTTGGCGACCACGATGCGCTCGGTGTCGTCGGTGTCGTCGGCCGTGCGGCGCAGCACCGACCTGCGGGGGGATCGCCGCACGATGCGGGCGAGGGCGTCGGTCGCGCCGGACCGGTCGCCGATGACGTCGACCCGATCACCGACCACGATGCCCTTGCGCCCCAGTTCGCGGGCCCGCATCGCGGTGACCTCGACGCCGTTCATCAGCACGCGGTAACGGCCGCGATCGACGGTGAGTACCTGACCGGGTGCGGCGTCCTCGTGTTCCGGGCGCTGCTTGCTGCGGGCCCGCGTGCCCCGCGGATTCGGGCGGACCCGGATGTCGTCCTCGTCGAGGCGGCGCATTCCGCGGTCGTTCGTACCGGCCACGCGGGTGGCTACCTGCCTACCAGGCCGGACCACAGACCGGGGAAGTCGGCCAGCGTCTTCGTCGTGCAGGTGATGTCGTCGACGACCAGGCCCGCGACGGCCAGGCCCAGGACCGCGCCGGCCTGGGCCAGACGGTGGTCGGCGTAGGCGTGCCACGTGCCGGCGTGCAGGGGGCGCGGGCGGATGTCCAGCCCGTCGGCGCGTTCGGTGACGTCACCACCGAGGGCGCTCAGTTCGCGGGCCAGGGCGGCCAGCCGATCGGTCTCGTGCCCGCGCAGGTGGGCGATCCCGCGCAGGGACGACGGCGAGTCGGCCAAGGCGGCCAGCGCGGCGAGGACCGGAGTCAGCTCGCCGACGTCGTGCAGGTCGACGTCGATGCCCCGCAGCCGACCACCAGTGACGGTCAGGCCGTCGGCGCTCAGATCGACCGTGGCGCCCATCGCGGCGAGCAGGTCGGGCATTGCAGCGCCGGCCTGGTCGATGACCGTTGGCCAGTCGGGCACGGTCACCGACCCACCGGCGACCGTCGCCGCGGCCAGGAACGGTGCGGCGTTGGACAGGTCGGGCTCGATGTCGACGTCGAGGGCCGCGACCGGTCCGGCGCCGACCTGCCAGACGTCCGGCGTCGAGTCTTCGACACCCACCCCCCGCGCGCGCAGGGCTGACACGGTCATGGCGATGTGCGGCAGGGAGGGCACCGGCGCCGCCCCGACGTGGCGCAGCAACAAGCCCTTGTCCCACCGGGCGGCGGCCAGCAGGAGGGCGGAGACGAACTGCGAGGAGGCGCAGGCGTCGATCTCGACCACCCCGCCGGCGACCGCACCCCGGCCCCGCACGGTGAAGGGGAGCGCGTCGCGCCCGTCGTCGACGATGTCTGCGCCGGCCTGGCGCAGGGCGTCGAGCAGGGTGCCCATGGGGCGTTGGCGGGCGTACGCGTCGCCGTCGAAGGAGACATCCCCGCTGGCCACAGCCGCTACCGGTGGCACGAAACGCATCACGGTTCCGGCCAGTCCGGTGTCGACGGCGCCGCCGTGCAGCGGGGCCGGCGTCACGGTCCAGTCCATCCCGTCGGTGTCCACACCGACGCCGAGGGCGGTCAGCGCGCCGGCCATGAGGATCGTGTCGCGCGCTCGCAGGGGGCGCCGGATGGTCGACGGGGCGTCGGCCAACGCGGACAGGATGAGGGCGCGCGCGGTGTGCGACTTCGAGCCGGGAAGGCCGACCCGGCCGTGGACAGCGCCGCGTGCGACTGGAGCGCTCCACGGGTCCGCCACGCCTCCAGTCTGCCGCACGGTCGCGGCTGCGGGGTGCGTCGATCGGCGATCGGACACCGGCCGGTAGCACCGACGGGGTGGCTCAGCGCAGGCCGGTGACGTTCCCGGTCGAGTCAGCGGCGTACTGACCCTTGGACAAGTCGACCAGGACCAGCGGATT
>JALZBL010000263.1 GCA_030947395.1 Actinomycetota bacterium
TCGGTAGTCCAGGTGCGCGACTTGACCAGCTTGTCGAGGAACGCGCCGGTGGCGTAGCGGATGTCGGTCAGTTCCTTACTCGTCCCCCAGCCCTGTGACGGTCGTTGCTGCAACACTCCGACCGAGTCCCGATCGCCGGCGCCGGCCGCCAGGTTGCGCAGCTTCGACTCCTGCAGGCCGGCAGCCAGCACCAACACCGCGGCCCGGTCGGGCAGCTGGCGGGACACGACCACCGAGACCATCTCGGCGGCCACGGCGGCCTGATCGGTGTCGGTCCGCACGTCACCGAACCGGCAGCCCGCGGCCACGTGGTCGAACACTGAGCGCCAGACCGCGCGCACGCCGACCACGCCGGCGCCGAGTGCGAGCGCGACGACGACGAGGGCGATCAGGGCCCGGCGCACGGCACTCAGTTGGCGTGCAGCCCGGCGTTGAGCTCGACGCCGTGACCACGGCGCGAACTGACCTCCAGTGCGCCGGTCAGCGAGTTGCGCCAGTACTGCAGGCCGGAACGGCCCGACAACTCGCGGGCCTTGACCGTCGCGCCATCCGATAGGCGGATCTTGGCCCCGGCGGTGACGTAGGTGCCGGCGGCCACGACACAGTCGTCACCCAGCGATATGCCGATGCCCGCGTTGGCGCCGATCAGGCAGCGCTCGCCGACCGAGACCTGCTCCGTGCCGCCCCCGGACAGCGTGCCCATGATCGACGCGCCGCCTCCCACGTCAGTACCGGCACCGACCACGACACCGGCCGAGATGCGGCCCTCGACCATCGACGGGCCGAGCGTGCCGGCGTTGTAGTTGACGAAACCTTCGTGCATCACCGTCGTGCCGGCGGCCAGATGCGCGCCCAACCGCACCCGGTCGGCGTCGGCGACACGGACCCCGGCCGGCAGGACGTAGTCGGCCATGCGCGGGAACTTGTCGATGCCGTAGACCGTCACCGGGCCCCGGGCCCGTAGTCGGAGTCGGGTCGACTCGAAGTCCTCGACCGGGCACGGGCCGGCGCTGGTCCACACCACGTTGGTCAGGACGCCGAAGATGCCGCTCAGGTTGAGGCTGTTCGGCGCGGCCAGGCGGTGGGACAGCAGGTGCAGGCGCAGGTAGGCGCCCTCCGGCTCGGCCGGGGCGGCGTCGAGGTCGATCTCGGTGTGGACGATTTCGGTGACAACCCCGCGGGCGGCGTCCTCGCCGGCCAGGGCGGCCAGGTCGCCCGGCTCCGCGGCATCCTCCGGCGGGCGGCCGAGCGCCGGCGCCGGGTACCAGGCGTCGAGGACCTGGCTCGAGCCGGCCGTGCGGGTGCGCAGGCCGTAGCCCCAGGCGGTGCGTTCCACGGCGCCTACCGTACCGACGCCGACCAACCCGAGCGGGCAAACCCGGCGCCGCGCCGGTGCCGCGCGGCGTACGCCCCCGGGCGCGGGCCCACGCTGCGTAGGGTGTCGGCCGTGACGAGCGCACCCGGGCCCGGCCGGCCCGGGCTGGACATCGGCGCGGATGCGGCCAGCCTTACCGCGGCCCTGGTCGACGTCGAATCGGTCTCGGGCCACGAGACCGAGTTGGCCGATCTGGTGCAGGACGCGCTGTCGTCGCTCCCGCGGCTGACCCTCTGGCGGCGCGGCAATGTCGTCGGCGCGCGTACCGAGCTGGGCCGGGCCCAACGGGTCGTGCTGGCCGGCCACCTGGACACGGTCCCCGTCGCCGACAACGTGCCGTCCCACCGCGCGGGCTCGCGGCTGTACGGCTGCGGCACGTCGGACATGAAGTCCGGCGACGCGGTGGCTCTGCGCGCGGCCCACCTGGTCGGCACCGGGGCGCTCGACCCACGAGTGGATCTCACGTGGATCTTCTACGACTGCGAGGAGGTCGAGGCGACCCGCAACGGGCTCAACGCGGTGGCGGCGGACGAGCCGTCGCTGCTGGCCGCTGACCTCGCGGTGCTGCTCGAGCCGACCGCTGGTGTGGTCGAGGGCGGCTGCCAGGGCTCACTGCGGGCGGACGTCCGCCTCACCGGCCGGCGCGCGCACTCGGCGCGCTCGTGGCTCGGAGTGAACGCGATCCACGCGGCCGCACCGGTGCTCGACCGGCTCGCGCACTACCAGGCCCGGACCGTCGACGTGGACGGGCTGACCTTCCGGGAGGGACTGAACGCGGTCGCGATCCGCGGTGGGGTGGCCGGCAACGTGATTCCGGACGAATGCGTGGTGAGCGTCAACTACCGGTTCGCCCCGGACCGCGACCTGGCCGCGGCCGAGACGCATCTCGGCGAGGTGTTCGCCGGCTTCGAGGTCGCGGTGCTCGACCGGTCGCCGGCGGCCCGGCCGGGGCTGTCCGGGGCGCTGGCCCGGTCCTTCGTCGACGCCGTCGGCGGCGAGCCGTCGGCCAAACTGGGCTGGACCGACGTGGCCCGCTTCAGTGCCCTCGGAATCGCGGCCCTCAACTTCGGCCCCGGCGACCCGAACCTGGCGCACACGCGGGGCGAGTACGTCGAGCTGGAGCGCATCGAGGCCACCGAGTCCGCGCTGTTGAAGTTCCTGCGCAGCTGAAGTTCCTGCGCAGCTGAACTTCCGGCGCGACTGAACTTCCGGCTCGGCTGAAGGGCCGGCGGTCTTGGCTGTGCGGCCGCGCCGCGCTCGAGACGCTCGGCGATGCTGATGGCGCGCTGCACCTCGTGGGTGATCGGGCGATAGCGTTCGAGGGTGAGCAATTCATTCCCGGCCCCGGCCCCGCAGGCCGCCGGCGACGGCCGCGAGCAGCAGCGGGGGCCGGTCGTCCTGCGCCGGTCCCAGGTACAGGCCGGGACCACCGACCAGCGCCTGCTCGACGCGCGCGGGCCCTCGGACTGGGTACACACCGACCCGTGGCGGGTACTGCGCATCCAGGCCGAGTTCGTCGAGGGTTTCGGGCTGCTGGCCGAGCTGCCGCGCGCGGTGTCGGTTTTCGGATCGGCCCGCACGCCGACCGACCACCCCGAGTACGCCGCCGGGCGGGCCCTGGGCAAAGCACTGGCCCTGGCCGGCTACGCGGTGATCACCGGGGGTGGGCCGGGTTCCATGGAGGCGGTCAACCGCGGCACGTCGGAGGCCGGCGGTACCTCGGTCGGGCTCGGCATCGAGCTGCCGTTCGAGCAGCGTCTCAACGACTGGGTGGACGTCGGGCTGAACTTCCGGTACTTCTTCGCCCGCAAGACGATGTTCGTCAAGTACGCCCAGGCCTTCGTCATCCTGCCCGGCGGCTTCGGAACCCTGGACGAGCTGTTCGAATCGCTGACCTTGGTCCAGACCGGCAAGGTGACCCGGTTCCCGGTGATCCTCTACGGCACCGCCTACTGGTCGGGCCTGCTGGACTGGATCCGCAGCACCGTGCTGCCGGCCGGCAAGATCAACGAGCCCGATGTCGATCTGCTCCGCACGACCGACGACCCCGACCAGGTGGTGCGGTGGATCGTCGAGTCCGGGGGCGCTCGTTCGGAGCAGGAAGTCACCGAGGAGGCGGTCCACACCGCGGCGGCCGCGGAATGG
>JALZBL010000264.1 GCA_030947395.1 Actinomycetota bacterium
CTCAGCGGCCCTGCGGCCGCGAGCCCGGGGGCGGTCGGCCAGCTCGAGGAGGCGTTCCGGCAGATCGTCGTCGTCCGCGGGACCGACCCCATGCCGGTGCGGGACCAGCTGCCACTCACCCTGCCGGCGGATGTGGCCGGCGAACTGGCCCGTCAACAGGCCGACGAAGCGGCGGACGGCCGTACCCTGGACTCGTGACCGAGACCGACACCGGAAAGTCGAAGTGGCTGTCGCGCACGCTGCAGCGGCTCACCGCCGACGACCACGCGATCGACGCCGAGGAACTCCGCGCCGGTGCGGTGAGCGCCGGCTGCGAGCCGGTGAGCGCCTGTCGAAAGGGTGAGCTCGTCACGGTGACCGGCCGGCTCAAGTCGGTCGTCTACACCCCCCGCGAGACGGTGCCCACCCTGGAGGCCGACCTCTTCGACGGCTCGGGCTCGGTGACCCTCGTGTGGCTGGGCCGACGGCGCATCCCGGGCATCGAGCCCGGCCGCACGGTCACCGCGAAGGGCCGGTTCGCCGCGTTCGAGGGCAAGCGCGTGATCTACAACCCCTGGTACGAGCTACGTGCGGGATGAGTCGCAGCAGGTGAGCGAGGAGGAGGACTCCGCGCCGCTGCTGTCCTTCGACCGGCACCTCGTCCTCGAGCAGCTCGGCGGGTGGCGCGGCACGATCGATGCCTCGCTGCCCACGGTCGGCTTCGTCGTCGCCAATGCCATCGGTGGTCTCGGCGCCGGGGTCTGGGCGGCCCTGGGCGTGGCGTTGCTGGTTTTCCTGCTCCGGCTGGTGCGGCGGGAGAGCGTGCAGCAGGCGGTCAGCGGGCTCTTCGCCGTCGGGGTGGCCGTCGCGATCGCCGCCGCCTCGGGTCAGGCACGTGACTTCTTCGTCTTCGGCATCCTGCGCAACGCGGTGATCGGGGTCCTGCTGGTCGGCTCGGTGCCGCTGCGCCGGCCACTGATCGGCGTGCTCGCGGAGTTCCTGGTGCCCAGCCATCTGGGTGCGATGTCCTCGACCTCGATGCCCGGACTGCGCCGCTTCGGCCGCACCCCGGTGGTGGCCGTCGACGTCGTCGGGCCGGCGGTGGGCACCGACCCGCGAGAGCCCGATCTCGAGCCCGACCTCCCGTGGCGGGAGGACCGCCGGCTGATGCGGGCCTACTCCTGGCTGACCGTGATGTGGGGGGCCACGTTCCTGCTGCGGGTCGCCGTCCAGGCTCTGCAGAACCAGAAGAACCAGGTCGCCCTCCTCGGGACGACGTCGCTGATCCTCGGCCTGCCGGTCACCGCCGTGGCCGTCGCCGTCACCCTCTGGGTGATCGGCCGGCTGCACCGGCACCGCAGCACGCCGGCGCTCGCCGAGCCCCACGACGGATAGCTGAGCCGGACCCCTCGGTAGGCGCGTGCGCGCCGTCGACTGAGCAGTTGCACCCGCCCTGGCGGGCGTGTCCGCGCGTGTCGCCCCCCGCAACTGCTGATGGCTCTACCTTCCTCTCGCACGGTGGATCCCGGCAGGGAGTGCTTCAACTGCTTGTCCCTCGAGGACTGATGTGAGACAGCGCCCCTGCCGGGCCCCGGCGAAGGTCTGACGCCCACGAGGGTGTCGTCCCACGAGGACTGGTTCATCAGCACGACGCAGCGCCTTCCCGGTCCGCCGAGCAACGCAACGACGGACGAGGGAGGAATGGTGCTGGGAGTCGGTATCGACTGGGCCGAAGAGTTTCACGACATCGCTCTGGGAACGCAGGAGAAGGGAGTCATCGAACAATTCCGGATCAACCATGATCCGTCGGGTGTCGACCGGTTGATCAGTCGTTGTCTGGCGCTGGAACCGGAGCCGGCCGAGGTGCGGGTGGTGCTGGAAACCCGGCACGGTCTGCTGGTCGAGGCGCTGCTCGACGCCGGATTCAGCGTGGTTCCGGTCAACCCCGACCTGGTCGCCCGCCGCCGTGGGCCGGCGCGGAAGAAGGACGACGCCGAAGACGCCCGGATCTGCTGCCTGCTGGCCTTGGACCGACACGCCAGCCTCAAGGCGTTGATCCCACATGGGGAGGCCGCCGGAGAGCTGCGGGCGATCGCCCGAGAAGACGAACGCGCCGCCCGCGACCAGCGGCGGCTGCTCAACCGGTTGCGGGCGGACCTGCAGACCACCTACCCGGCCGCGCTGGTGATCGCCGGCGACGACCTGGGTGCCCCCACGCTGCTGCGACTGCTGGAACGCTGGCCCACCCAACCCGAGCTGAACGCAGCCCGTCGGGAGGAACTCACCGGCTTCGCTCGCGCCAGCAGGCATGGCTGGCCCGACCGGTTCGCCGACAAGGTCGCCGACGCGCTGGCCCGCCCGGCGCTGCCCATCCGCGACTACCTGGTACGGGCCAAAGCGGCCGGTATCCGGTTGGCCGCCGTCCAGCTGCTGGCCCTGCACGAGGCCCGCCGCGGCTGGGAACGGCGGATGGCCGAACTGCTGCTCGGCGGTCCGCGCACCGGCTCCGACCACACGGTGAAGGACCCCGACCCGGGGAAGGCGTTCCCGGGCGGTGAGATCTACCTGAGCTTTCCCGGCCTCGGTGACCGTCTCACCGCCCGGGTCGCGGGTGAGATCGGCGACCACATCGAGCAATACAGCACACCGAACTCGCTGCAATGCTATGCCGGACAAGCCCCGGTCACCCGCCGATCCGGGAAGAGCGACTTCGTCGTCGCCCGCCGGCTGGCCCATAACCACCACCTCGGCGCCGCCGTCCATCAATGGGCGTTCTGCAGCCTGGCCAACAGCGCCTGGGCACGTGAGTTTTACGACGAAAAAATCAAATCCGGAAAAGGCCATCACGCCGCCCTGCGGGCCCTGGGTAACCGATGGCTGGAGGTCCTCTGGCACTGCCTGACCAAAGGCGTTCTCTACAACGAGGAACTTCACCGGGCCAACCGCAACCGCACCCTCCGCCGAGCCGCCTGATCGGGTGGTTGACAGAGGGTGTCTCACTCGACTCTGCGGCTCACGCTTTCCCGTCCTGCCAGCGGAAGGTGCGGATGCAGAGGACGAGGCCGACGACGCACCAGATGCCCAGCACGAGGGCGACCCTCCCCAGCTCCCACGAATGGGCCGGCTCCTTGACGGCCAGTGCCTGGGGCAGGAAGACCGACCGCAGACCCTGCGCCATCCACTTGAGCGGAAAGATCGAGGCCGCCGTCTGCATCCAGGTCGGGAGCGAGCTGAACTGGAAGAAGACCCCTGAGGTGAACTGCAGCAGCAGCGCGACCGGGGTCACCGTCGCCGACGCCGACCGCCCGTTCTTGGCCAGGCTGGACAGGGTCATGCCCAGCAGGGTGCAGGCCGTCGCGCCGAGGACCGACACCCAGGCGAAGGTGAACCACTCCCCGCCCGTGGGCAGGTCGACCCCGTAGAAGACGACGCCGATGAACATCAGGATCGCGATGATCACGAGGGTCACTGCCAGAACCTGCACGACCTTGCCGATGAAGTAGGCCGATTTCGGCATCGGCGTGCCGGCCAGGCTCTTC
>JALZBL010000265.1 GCA_030947395.1 Actinomycetota bacterium
GGCGTGGCCGGTTGCCCCGCGCTCAGGTCGTACACGGCCGCGCCGGTGGCCAGCCGGTCGACCGCGGCCTGGAACATCCGCATGGCGTGAAACGGCGGCACGCTGGCCCGGCGCGAGGCGGCGAGGGCGGCCGTCGGCCGTTGCGTCGACTCCACGCCGCCACCGTAGAGCGTCGGCTGACGCGCCGGGATCGGTTCGCCGCTCGAGGCTTGACCGGGAGCCGACGGTAACCTGCCGCTCGTGAGCCCGCCGGACCCGCTGGTCGCCGACCTCGAACTGGCGCTGCGCCTGGCGGCGGCGGCCGACGAGCTGACCCTGTCGCGCTTCGGTGCCGCCGATCTCACCGTCGAGACCAAGCCGGACTTGACGCCGGTCAGTGACGCCGACCGCGCGGCCGAGCGGCTGATCCGCGCCGGCCTGGCCGCCGAGCGTCCCCGCGACGCAGTGGCCGGTGAGGAGTTCGCCACGACCGGTTCTGGACCGCGGACGTGGGTCATCGACCCGATCGACGGGACGAAGAACTACGTCCGTGGCGTGCCGGTGTGGGCCACGCTGATCGGGCTGCTCGAGGAGGAAGAGGCAGTGCTCGGCGTCGTGAGCGCCCCGGCGCTGGGCCGGCGTTGGTGGGCGCACCGCGGCGGTGGCTCGTGGACCAGCGTGTTTGGCGGTGCCCCCCGCGCCAACCGGGTGTCCGCGGTCTCGGCCATCGACGACGCCAGCCTCTCGTTCTCCGACGTGGCCAGCTGGGCCGCGCACGGGCGAGGTGAGCAGTTCGCCGCGCTCGCCGCGGCCGTCTGGCGCTCGCGCGGCTACGGCGACTTCTGGTCCTACATGTTGGTGGCCGAGGGCGCGGTGGACGCGGCGGCCGAGCCGGAGCTCTCCCTGTGGGACATGGCGGCGGTCGCGCCGGTCGTCACCGAGGCCGGGGGGACGTTCACCGGCCTGGACGGCGTCTGCGGAGTGCACCGTACGAGCGCCCTGGCCAGCAATGGCCGGTTGCACGCCGACCTGCTGCGCCGGCTCGGTTCCTGAGCGCGCGGGCCGCGCCGGTTACAATCGCAACCCCCGCCGTCCGGACCACCGCATCGGCGAACACGATCCGGAGTGGGCATGACGGTCACCATCAGCAGCCGGGGGTTGCCGGGAATCGGCGTGTGCCAGGAACTCGAGCTGACCGACGGGTCACGCCTGGGGATCGTCACCCGCCGCTCCGGCAAGCGCGATCTGCTCATGTATGACGCCGAGGATCCCGACGCCGCCTCCGCCCGGGTGGTGCTGACCGAACCCGAGGCCAACGCGGTGGCTGAGCTGCTCGGCGGGCCGCAACTGCTGACCTCGTTGGCCTCACTGCGCGAGGACGGCCTCGTCGTCGAGCAGCTGCCCGTGCCGTCGTCATCGCCGTTCGCCGGCCGTCCGCTCGGTGACACGAGGGCCCGCACCCGCACCGGTGCGTCGATCGTCGCGGTGCTGCGCGACTCCGCGGCCATCCCGTCGCCCGGACCGGAATTCGGCCTACGCGGTGGCGACCTGATCGCCGTCGTGGGCACGCAGGCCGCCGTCGACCAGCTGGCGGCGATCCTCGACGGCAGCGACCCGTCACCGCCCGGTCCCTGAGCCGATCGGCCCGAGCGTGCTCGCCTCCCTGCCCACCACTGCCGCCGCGGAGGGGACGCACGCCGCCGCTCTGCTCATCCAGCTCGGAGCGGTGCTGTTCGTGCTCGGCCTGCTCGGCCGGCTGGCCCGGCTGGTCAAGGTTCCGGTCATCCCGCTCTACCTCTTGGCCGGCCTGGCGTTCGGGCAGGGCGGCTTCGCCTCGCTCTCGGCCAGCCGCGAGTTCATCAGCGTCGCCGCCGAGATCGGCGTGATCCTGTTGTTGCTGATGCTGGGGCTCGAGTACTCGGCGGGTGAGTTGCTGGCGAACCTGCGCACGCAGGCGCCGGTGGGCGCGCTGGATGCGGTGCTCAACGCCGGCCCGGGCGCGGCCGTCGCCCTCATCGCGGGATGGGGCCCGCTGGCCGCGGTGGCCCTTGCCGGAATCACCTGGGTGTCGTCCTCCGGAGTGATCGCCAAGGTGCTGTCCGACCTCGGCCGGCTTGGCAACCGCGAGACCCCGTCCATCCTCGGCGTGCTCGTGGTGGAGGACCTCTCGATGGCGATCTACCTGCCGCTGCTGACCGCGCTGCTGGCCGGCACCGGGGTCGGTGGCGTCACCCTGGCCGTGGTGATCGCACTGGTCACGGTGACCGTCGTGCTCATCGTGGCCACCCGGTTCGGCGTGCAGGTCACCCGGTTGGTATCCACCGACGACGCCGAGTCGCTGCTGCTCGGAACCCTTGGTCTGACGGTGCTGGTGGCGGGAATCGCCCAGGAGCTGAACGTCTCCTCAGCCGTCGGAGCCTTCCTCGTCGGCATCGCGCTGTCCGGGACGGTGGCCGAAACCGCGGTGGAGCTGCTCACCCCGATCCGTGACCTGTTCGCGGCGGCGTTCTTCGTGTTCTTCGGGCTGTCGACGGCGCCGCACTCGTTGCCCGGCGTCCTGGCCCTGGCCGGGCTACTCGCCGTCGTCGGCACGGCAACCAAGGTGGCCACCGGCTACGTCGCGGCGGCCCGCGGCGGGGCCCGCCGACGCGGCCGTTGGCGGGCGGGCGTGGCCCTGGTGCCGCGCGGTGAGTTCTCGGTCGTGGTGGCCGCACTGGCCGTGCAGGCCGGCGCGGAACCGCGACTGGGTCCGCTGACCGCGTGCTACGTCCTGCTCACCATCATCATCGGCGCCGCGATCTCCTCGCTCCCGGACCGGCTGAACGCCACGCCCCCCCGGCGGTGGCGGGGTCAGCGCGCGGTGGCGGTCGCATCGTGAGCCGCAGCGACGACGCCACAGCCGAACGGTCGGGCGGCGACATCCTGGCCGGGCGCTCGGGCGATGGCGTCCTGGCCGGGCGCTCGGTCGAGTTCCTGGCCTTCTGGACCGAGCGGCACCTCGCCACGCTCTCGACCCCCCGGGCCGACGGCACCATCCACGTCGTGCCGGTCGGGGTGACGGTGGACGTGGCTCCGGGCCTGGCCCGGGTCATCACCTCGGGCCACTCGGTCAAGGCTCGCCGGCTCCTGGCCGCGGCCGCCGAGGGGTATCCGGCACTGCCGGCCGCAGTCTGCCAGGTGGATGGTGCGCGCTGGTCGACCCTGGAGGGCGTGGCCGTGCTCAACTCCGATCCGGCCGCGGTGGCTGAGGCGGTGCGTCGCTACGCCGTGCGGTACCGGATGCCGCGCGAGAACCCGGCCCGCGTGGTCATCGAGATCGAGGTGCTGCGGGTGCTCGGCAATCAATGAACTCTCGGTTCGGTCGGACCGCGTTCGGGCGCCGTTCACCTGATCGTGGGCCCCACGTCGTCCGGCCGGGTGAGGCTTTGGCCATGAGCGATGACGAGCAGATCTTCGCCGCCGGCTTCAGCCGCCGCGGCTTCCTCGGCGCGGCGACGATCGGGGCGGCCGCCGCCGCGC
>JALZBL010000266.1 GCA_030947395.1 Actinomycetota bacterium
GCGCCGCCCCGCCGGGGCGGCGCCGCTCGAGCGCATCGACGATGACCGGGACCGCGGCTTCCGGCGAGAGCCGCTCCGCCCGTCCGACGAGATCGAGGTCGAGCGTCACGTCGCCGACCACCACCAGCGGCCGGTCGGTCCCTTCGAACCCGCTCACTCGGGCCGTCCGGTGGAGTTGTCGGCGAGGTCCGGGGCGACCTCGTCCGGGAGGTCGTCGGTGGGCTCGCGGAGGGGATCGTCAGCCAGATCGTCAGCCCGGTCGTCGGAGGGGTGAAGTAGCGCCTCGTCCATGGCCGCGCACACCAGGTGCAGCGCGACCAGGTGCAACTCCTGCACGACCGCGGTCTCCGCGGCGTCGACTTCCAGGGCCTCGTCACATTCCTCGGACAGCGGGTTGGGTCCCCGCCCGGTCATCGCCCACGTCCGCAGGCCGAGTCCGCGCGCCCGTCGGGCCGCCTCGACCACGTTGCCGCTGCCTCCGGACGTCGACATCAACACACACACGTCACCCGCGCGCCCGTGGGCGGCGACCTGGCGGGCGAAGACCTCCTCGGGCCCAAAGTCGTTGAGGATCGCGGTGAGCGCCGACGGCTCAGCGGGCAGCGACACGGCCGACATCGGTGGCCGGTCCGCGCAGTAGCGGCCGACGATCTCCGCGGTGAGGTGCTGGGCCTGAGCGGCACTGCCGCCGTTGCCCGCCGCCAGCAGGCGCGCGCCGGCCGGAAGGATCTCGGCCAGGGTCCGTCCCCAGCGTTCGGCCACATCCACCTGCTCGCCGAAGTTCTCGAGCGCCGCGGCCAGTGCGGCGACGTGGCCCTGGCCGACGCTGAACGCTCGCCCGACCGCCTGGCTCATCGGGCCACCCCCGTCGCGGGCTCGAAGCCGGCTCCGGCCCTGCTGCGTACCGCCTCGCGGTCTTCGATCGCCCGCCGGTAGCTCGCCTCGGTGGCCGCGGCCATCCGATCCCAGCCGTAGTGGGCGTGCACCCGCGCCACGCCCGCGCGTCCCATGTCGGCGCGTCGGGCGGGGTCGGCCAGCAGCTCGGCCAGGCATCGTCCCGCGACGCCGGCGCGGCGAGGTGGCACGAGCCGGCCGGTCACACCGTCGACCACGGTGTCGAGCAATCCACCGACCGCGCTGGCCACGACGGGCACCCCGCAGGCCATCGCCTCCAGCGCGACGATCCCGAACGGCTCGTACCACGGCAGGCAGACGACGAGGTCGGCCGAGCGGATCAGCGCGGGGAGGTCAAGGTGGGGCACCCGGCCCAGGATGCGTACTCGCTCACTCACGCCACAGCGCCGCGCGTGCTGGGCGAGACGGACCGCTTCCGGGTCCTCGGCGATCCGGTCGTGGGCCGGCCCTCCGGCGATCAGCAGTTCGGCGCCGGGCACGGCGGCCAGCGCGGTGATCGCGTCGTCGACGCCCTTGCGCGGCACCAGGCGGCTCACCGCGAGCAGGCGCGGTCGTCGGGTGCGCGCCGCCGCCGGCCCGTCGGCGCAGAAGGTTCCCGCGTCGACGCCGCAGGGCACCACATCGATGCGTGGCCGCGGCGTCGCGCAGCGCGTCAGTTCGGACACCTCGTCGGAGCAGGTCGCAACGACGCGATCGACCCGGTGCGCCAGGAACCGCTCGGCCGCGATCCGCTGGGGCGGGCTGGTGTCGTCGCCGCCCTGGTGGCGCCGCTTGACCGTGCCGAGGGCGTGGAAGGTCTGCACGACGGGCACGCCGGTGCGCTGCGCCGCGGCGACCGCGGCCAGCCCGCTCATCCAGAAGTGGGCGTGCACCACGTCCGGCCGCTCGGCGCGCAACCGGGTGGTCAGCCCGGCGGCGAGGGCATCGACGTGTGGCAGCAGCTCGTCCTTGCCGACCGGTTGGGCAGGTCCGGCGGTGAGGTGCTCGACCACGACACCCGGGGCTAGGCGCACCCGGTCGGGCAAGCCCGGATCGTCGCGGCGGGTGTAGACCGTCAGCTCGTGGCCGCGAGCGGCGAGCGCGGTGGCCAGAGCGGCCACGTGGACGTTCTGGCCGCCGGCGTCGGTGCCGCCGAGGACGGCGAGCGGGCTCGCGTGTTCGGACACCATGGCGATCCTCATCGCACCACCTCGCTCAGCACGCGGTCCCAGTCGGAGAGGAAGCGGGCCAGCCCGTAGCGCTCCAGGGCGGCCCGACGGGCGGCCTTTCCCGCCACCCGGGCGGTCTCGGCGTCGGCCACGAACTCGCGGGCCGTGGCCACCAGGCGCGCGACGTCGGTGGAGACGATACCGGCCTCGGGCGGCACCGCCTCGACCACTTCGGTGGTGGCCAGGGCTACCACCGGAAGGCCGAGCAGCATCGACTCGATCAGGGACAGGCCGAGCGAGGTCCACCGCACCGGGTGCAGATACAGCCGCCGCCGGGCGACTTCGGCGTGCATGGCCTCCTGGTCGGGCAGGCGGTCGAAGGTGCGCAACCCGGGTCGGCGGGGTAGCTGCCCGGCGTCCAGGCCGAATACGTCGAGCGGCAGCCCGGCCACGAAGGTGTCCAACAGGTCCGTGCCGACCATGCGCCCGCGCCGGACCGGCTCGTTGACGACCACCGCGCCGCGCGGGACTTCCCCGGTGTACCGCTCGCCGGGATCCACCACCCCGTGCTCGACCACGAAGGTGGGGGCCTGCCCGCTGTCCCAGCACAACCGGTTGAAGTGCGTGACGTGCACGATCGGGACGGCCCGCTGGGCGGCCATGACGTGGCGGCTGGCCACCGGGTGCGGCTCCGGCGCGTTGTGCTCGAGGTAGACCGCCGGTACGTCGCGCCCGGGACGCCGGCCCAGCCAGCGGGCGGCCAGATCGAGCTCGGCCGGCCGTTGCAACACCACGACGTCCACCGGTTCCTCGGCCAGCTCGGCCGGAGTGCGCTCGAGCACCGACGCCGGCCAGCGCCAGGTTCGCGCGCGGCCCAGGCCGTCAGGACCACGATCGGGCAGCACCGGCAGCACGTAGTCGTGGGCACCCTGCACGAACGCGGTGGTCCAGCTGCCGTGCACGTGCCAGAGCAAGATCCTCACGCGAGCACCGCCGCTGGGCTGCGGGTCGCTGGGGGGCGCGAGTGGGGCGACAGTTGTTCCACCGCGAGCACGACCTGAGCCGGGGACACCCCGCTCAGGCAGGGGTGCTCCGGGACCGGGCACGTGCGGGCCCGGCTGCCCCGACACGCTGCGTCCTGGTCGCCGAGCACGATGCGGCGCGTGGCGAACGGCGCCCAGCGCGACGCCGGTACCACCGGCGCGAACAAGGAAACCACCGCGGCACCGACCGCGGCGGCCAGGTGAGCCGGTCCGGTGTTGGCGGCGACGACGACGTCGGCCCGTCGCAGCGTGGCCGCCAGCTCGGGCAGGCCGAGCGCGCCACCGAGGTCGAGAACCCGACCACGCCCCTTGGCGGCGGCGGCCACCTGGGCGGTCAGCGCGGTCTCGGCGCCCGATCCGGTCACGACGACGGTGCGGCCGGCC
>JALZBL010000267.1 GCA_030947395.1 Actinomycetota bacterium
TCTCGGCCGCGCCCCAACCGGTGAACGCGGCCTTAACCTCGGTGGGGGTGTGCAGCGCTACCCGCGCACCGGCCCGCCGCGCCGCGACGATCGCCAGCCCCGAGACCTGGGCCGTGCCCATCACCGTGCGCATGTTCTGCTGACTGAACACCCGCTCGACCGCGACGACGTCCGGGCGGTGCCGTTCGATCAGCTCGGCCAGCGTGTCCGCGATGGCGAGCAGCCGCCGGCCCAGATCCGCATCGGCCGGCGTGCGGATCACCTCGACGTGGATCAGGTCCAGCGCCCGCCCCGCCGCCCCGTCGACCACGCCGACGCCGCACCGGGTCAGGCCCGGGTCGACGCCGAGCACGCGCATCGGTATTCCTCCCGGGCAGCACGTCGAACGGACGTTCGAGAACCTACCGAGCTGAGCCGCCGGTGGAGGGAAGGCACGCCGACCTCCGCCAAGATTGGCCGGCTACGCATCGGGGCCGCGTGGACTGGCCAATCTTCGGCCAGAACTTCAGACGTCGACGGTGGCCATGACCTCGTCGCTGACGTCGAAGTTGGCGTAGACGTTCTGCACGTCGTCGCAGTCCTCGAGCGCGTCGACCAGCCGGAACACCTTGCGGGCCTCGTCCTCCTCGAGCGGCACCTGGACGCTGGGTACGAACGACGTCTCGGCCGCGTCGTAGTCGATGCCGGCACCCTGCAGCGCGGTCCGCACGGCCACGAGATCGGTGGGCTCGCTGATGACCTCGAACGAGTCACCGAGGTCGTTGACCTCCTCCGCGCCCGCGTCGAGCACCGCGGCCAGCACGTCGTCCTCGCTCAGCGACTCGCGCGCGACGATGACCACTCCCTTGCGGTTGAACAGGTACGACACCGAGCCCGGGTCGGCCATCGAGCCGCCGTTTCGCGACATCGCGGTACGAACTTCACTGGCCGCGCGGTTGCGGTTGTCGGTCAGGCACTCGATGAGCACGGCGACACCGGCTGGCCCGTAACCCTCGTAGATGATGGTCTGCCAGTCCGACGCGCCGGCTTCGGCTCCGGAGCCGCGCTTGACCGCGCGCTCGATGTTGTCCAGCGGCACCGACGTCTTGCGCGCCTTCTGGATCGCGTCGTAGAGCGTGGGGTTGCCGTCGGTATCGGCGCCGCCGGTACGTGCGGCCACCTCAATGTTCTTGATGAGTTTCGCGAACAGCTTGCCGCGCTTGGCGTCGATGACCGCCTTCTTGTGCTTCGTCGTCGCCCACTTGGAATGGCCGCTCACCGGATCGTCTCCTTCACCATGTTGCAGAAGTACTCGTGCAGGCGGCGGTCATCGGTGAGTTCCGGATGGAAGGAGGTGGCCAACAACCGCCCCTGCCGAACGGCCACCACCCTACCGGCGGGCGGGCGCCCGTCAGCCGCCCCGACGGGTGCCGTGAGGCTGCCGGCCGTCGCGCTGCGGGCCGGTGCCGTGACGATGTCGGCGGTGGCCGTCGCGATGCGGGCCGGTGCCGTGACCATGCGGGCCGGTGCCGTGTCCATCCGGGCCGGTGCCGTGTCCATGCGGGCGGATGCCGTGTCCATGCGGGCGGGTGCCGTGACGATGCGGGCGAGCGGCCGGGCCTGCGGACCCACCTGCTCAACCCACGGCGCCCGGATGAACACCGCCGACAGTGGCGGACCGACCATGCCCTCGACCACCACTGATTCCTCGAAGGAGTCCACCTGCCGGCCGAACGCGTTGCGCCGCACCGTCATGTCGATGCCACCGATGCTCTCCTGGTCGGCCGGCGCGTCGAGGATCCGGTCGGCCAGCAAGATCATTCCCGCGCAGGACCCGAACGCCGGCAGGCCCTCGCGCAGCCGCTGACGCAGCGGAGCCATCAGCTCGAAGATCACGGCTAGTTTGGAGATCGTCGTCGATTCGCCGCCCGGAATCACCAGGCCGTCCACCGCATCGAGTTCGGCCGGCCGGCGAACCGCCACCGCCTCGGCCCCGCAGGTCTGTAGCGCAAGCAGGTGTTCGCGCACGTCGCCTTGCAGGGCGAGTACTCCGATGCGCACGCATCTGCCCCGATTCGCATCGACTGGACCGGGCGCCGTCGCTGCGCCCTACTGCAGTTTACCGACCGTCGACCCGGGCCGGAGCGGCGACGCCGCGCTCAGAATTGCGGCCGCCGACGCCAGACCATGGCCACGTCGACGCCGCGCCCGTCGCGCAGCGTGGAGGCCAACAAGCCGTGGTCCACCAAGGCATCGACCACCTCGACGACCAGCGGATCATCGCGCCGCACGATCGGCCCGTCGCCGTCGAGCACGCGAAGGTGGAGGGTTCCGGAATCGATCGCCCGCCAGATGTCGGTGACGAGGTAGGCCACGCAGCCGCACTCTGCCCCCCGGATGCGCAGCGATTCCGACAGCGACGCCTGGTCGGTCATTCCGGCCAGAACCAGCGCGCCGGTCGCCGACACGCGCTCCAGCGCGGCGTCGAGGCGATCGCAGTCCGTCCGGGCGGTCCAGCGCTCAGCGTCGGAGCGCCAGGCCTCGATCTCGTCCGAGACGACCCTGCGCGCCAGCTCGTCGGCCAGCGCCTGATCAGTGGTCTCCGCCGCGGCCGCCTCCAGACTCAGCCGGCGCAAGCCGGCCCGGTCGTAAGCACCGCTACGGACCTGCACGTAGAGGTAGTCGCGCAGGCGGCGCAACGCGGCGGCCGTGTCCACGGCCGGCGCGGCATCCGGCACGGGACGGGTGTCGCTTACGGCCGGGGCGGCCGGTTCGCGCCGGTGAAACCATCGATGACGCCGGTCCACATCCATAGCCAGGCGAAGTTACCAGCGATCTTGCCCACTGCGGACCGGTGACCGATCTCGCTGGTCCTGGGCCGGCGACCCACGCCGCCACCATTGAATGCCGACGAACCGCAAGCCTTACGCCGACTGCCGCGCCCGTCACCGAGACCGCTGGTCCTGGGCCGGCGACCCACGCCGCCACGATCGCGCGCCGACGAACCGCAAGCCCTACGCCGACTGCCGCGCCTTCCAGTTGCTCTACCAGCCCCGGTCGGCCAATCGGTGCGGCGGCGGGATCTCCTCGACGTTGATGCCGACCATGGCTTCACCCAATCCGCGCGAGACCTTGGCGATGACGTCGGGATCGTCGTGAAAGGTGGTGGCCTTGACGATCGCCTCCGCGCGCCGGGCCGGGTTGCCGGACTTGAAGATGCCCGAGCCGACGAAGACGCCCTCGGCGCCGAGCTGCATCATCATCGCGGCGTCGGCCGGGGTGGCGATGCCGCCGGCGGTGAACAGCACGACCGGCAGCTTGCCCGCGTGGGCCACCTCGAGGACGAGGTCGTAGGGCGCCTGCAGTTCCTTGGCGGCGACGAACAGCTCGTCTTCGGGGAGGTTCTGCAGCCGCCTGATCTCCGCGCGGATCTGGCGCATGTGCGTCGTCGCGTTCGACACGTCACCGGTGCCGGCCTCGCCCTTGGAGCGGATCATGGC
>JALZBL010000268.1 GCA_030947395.1 Actinomycetota bacterium
CCTCGGATGTCCAGTTCACCTTGTAGTAGGTGTTCAGGCCAACGAGCGTTAGTGTTAGGCGCCGAGGTGGCTGAGGATGACCGCGTCGTGCTGGCTGCGGATGTTGGGGCATGACGAAGGCCCCGCCTCGGGTTTCGGGGTGGGGCCTTGGTGGTCATGCTGACGGTCTGATGCTCGTCGTGTCGCCAGCGCGTGTTGGGCTACTCGGCGGTGACTTCGGTGACGGCGGCGTGGGCGGCGGCCTGGTCGACGATCGTCTTGTTGGCGGCGAAGGTCGCGACGAGGGCTTGCAAGGCGAGGTTGTTCACGGCTCGTGGTAGCCCTCGGCTGGTCTGGTGAATCAGGGCGGTCGCGTCTTCGGAGAACAGCTGGTCGCTGCGGCCGACGAGCTTGAGATGGTGACTGAGGTAGTCACGGGTCTCGACGTCGGTCATGCCGGGCATGGCGTAGCGGAGCATGATCCGCTGGTCGAGGGCGGCGAAGCTGCCGAGCTTGATCCGACGGCGCAGGGTCGGTTGGCCGAGCAGCAGCCCGGCGAACGGGGCGACGGAGTCCATCTCACTGCTGGTCAGCAGTCTCAGCTGTTCGAGTTGGTCGGCCGAGAGCAGGTGGGCTTCGTCGACGGCGACGATCACGGCGCGGCCGCGTTCGTGTTTCTCGGCGGCGAGGTGGTCCATGGTTTGGGCGATCAGGCTGGCGGTGTGGAAGCGTGGGATGCCGCCGAGGCCGGAGACCAGGGCGGCGTAGAGGCCGCGGGCGCCGACGGCCGGGTTGGGTAGGTAGATGACGGTGTGTCGGGAGGCGTCGAGTTCGGCTAGGGCGGCGCGCAGGGCGACGGTCTTGCCGGCACCGACCTCGCCGGTGATCACGCCGAGGGTGTTCTCGTTGATGCACCAACGGATCCGGGCGACGGCTTCGGCGTGCCCGGCGTGCCGGTGCAGCATCGAGGGGGCCAGGTCGCGGCGGAACGGGGTGCGGGTGAAGCCGAAGTACGAACCGAGCTGGTCCAGGCTCATGAGGTCTCCTCGAGCACGGTCGAGTCGGTTCGCTGCTCGGTGAGCAGAGCGGCGAAGCCGGCGAGTTCGGCTTCCAGGTCCGGGTCCGGTGTCGGGTCGGTCGCGCCGGCCAGGGCGAGCAGGTCGCTGTCGTAGGCCAGCCCGTCGTCATCGGCGGGCGGGACCGAACCGGCGCTGTCGGGCTGGGAGGGATCGGACAGCTGTGCGTACTGCAGGCGCTGGCCGAGGGCGCGCTCGTGTCGGGTCTGGATCAGGTGCAGGTAGTCGATGCCGGTCGGGGCCGGCAGGGCTGGCGCGTCGGCGTGCGCTTTGTGGTGGACGTGCCGGCCGATCCGGAACGGCACCGCCTTGCCGACCGGCCGGCCCTGATGACGGACGTCGATGTCGGACAGGTCGAACGGGTCGAAGACCAGCTCGACCTTGCTGCCGGCCAGCGCCGCGTCGACTTCGTAGAGGTTGCCCTGCAGGCTGACCGTCGCGGTCTTGGTCACGGTGCGCCACTCACCCCAGCGGAACGCCTCGGCCAGTAGGGCGGCCGGTGTGGGGACCGGCGGGCCGGCGGCCAGGAACCGGGCCAGCGGCGCCTGCTGCGTCTCGGTGTGCCTGCGCTGGTGGTAGACCTGCTCGACCCAGGCGGTGAACAGGGCGTTGAGTTCAGCCAGGCTGCCCACGACCGTCCCCGCCCGGCTCGGATCGTCGGGATGGTCGCTGATCTCGACGAGGAACTGGTCGCGGACGGTCCTGAAGAAGCGCTCGATCTTGCCCCTGCCGGCTGGCTTTCCGGGTTGGCTGTGGGACAGCCGGATCCCGAGGACCGCGCAGGCCCGGCGCAGCCCACTGTCGATGAACATCGCGCCGTTGTCGACGTAGCACTGTGCCGGTCGCCCGCGCGAGGCGAGCCCGACCTTGAGCGTCTCGCGCAGCGCGACGGCGTTCTCCGCATGGCCCCAGCGGGCCGCGACGACAGCGCGGGAATGATCGTCCAGGAAGGCGATCAGGATCGCTTTGCGGCCGGCGATGTGTGGCCCGTGCAGCGCGTCGCCGACCCACCGGACGTTCGGCTGGTCGGCTTCGAACCGGCCGAACACGGTCAGCGGCGCGCCGTCGGGACGCGTCCGGGTCAGACCGGCCGCGGCGAAATGCCGTTGCAACGTACGGGCCGACGGGCTCACTCCGCCGTGCGCGGCCAGCACCACCGCGACCTGCGCAGCGGTCCGGTCCGGCGCCTCACGCTTGAGCGCCACCGCCAGCTCCAGCACCTGCGCCGGCGTGGTCGCCAGCACCCGGCGCGGAGCCGGCACCAGCGCGGCGAACCCGCCGGCGCGGTAGTCGCGGATCCAGCGGTCGAGGGTGGCGCGGGAAACCCGCACCGGCGTCCCGAACGGCCCGGCATGGGTGCGGGCGGCGATCGTCCGAACGAGCCTGCCCCGCTGCTTGGTGCTCAACGCCTCATCCAGCGCGTCCTGGATCAGGCCGTAGCGGAACAGGCCCATCTGCTGAGCCCGGGCCCTGCGGGCGTCGTCCTGGTCCTGCTGCTTGCTCACGTGCTCTGCCTTTCGTCGACTGGCCGCCGGGTGCGGGTCAGTCGGCCCAGCCCATCGCCTTACGGCCCAGCCGCCCAGAGCGAGTTCGTGTTGCGACGCAAGGCCGTCCCAACTCCAAGATCAGGACCGGTCGGGGTCAGCAGCCGACCACCGGACAAGACCGCTGCCAGCCGCCACGACGAGCACGACCCTCCGAGGTGGCGGGCCACCGCCGAACTCAACGCCCCGAGCAGCTCCACCACCGCCGCGACCGGATCCGCGGTCGGAGCCGGCGGCGTGAACTCGGTACCGAGCTGAGCAGCCACGGCAGCGAACACGGCCAGGACCCGCCCCGCGACCGCAACGATCCGGCGCAGCCAGCCCCGTACCGTCGAAGCCGGCACCTGCAGCAGCGCCGCGATCGGGCGGTGCCCCGCGCCGGTGGCCTTGGCCAGCAGCGCCGTCCCGATCACCGTCACCGCGTCCGCCCGGCGCAACAGCACACTGGCCGGCAACAGCACCTGCGTCCGCCGGCACCTGCAACACCTGCCCCGGCGCGGCCGCAACCGGCCCGCCCCGCGCACGAGGCGTTCCCGCGCCCAGCCCCACGGCCCCAGCCAACCCCCGCAGCCGACCGCAGGACAGTCCAACAGTCCCGCGAGCAGGTCGCTCTCGACCCGCACGGTACCCAGCCCTACCGTCATCACCGGGTGCACTCCTATGCACCAAGACGGCCCTTCCGTGTCCGCCAAGACATGCGGGAGGGCCGTCGCCTACTTCACCTCATCCTCACCTTGGCGTCGCACACCACCGAGCACAACAACGAGACGACCAAGCCCACCGACCAACCCTCAGCTTCATCCCACCTCGACGCAGTCGTCGTCAGGCAGCGTGGCGGTCAACAGCAATGAGACTCTCGGTGCGTTCGGAAC
>JALZBL010000269.1 GCA_030947395.1 Actinomycetota bacterium
AGTTGGGGCTGGGGAACGTAGACCTCTCTGCCGTTCTCGCCGAGATCAAGAAGATCACGGTGCGTCCAGGTGTCCTCGACCCGGACACGAACATGCGCGCAGCGGTGACCGGCGCTCTCGGCGTCGGCTCGGGGTTCATGGTGGTGAACGTGCTGGGCCTCTTGGGCTTGGCCGCGGGGCTCCCCTTCGGGTCCCCGCTGTTCATCGGCGCCGCCATCGGCGCGTTCAACGCCAAGATGGTGCGCCGGCAGGTCCTCACCTCCCGCGGCCAGCAGGCGGCGCGTACCGCGGTCAACGAGGCAATCAGCACCTGGGCCGCCAGAACCCGCACGGCAATCGCGCTGGAATCGCCGAAAGTGCGCCGGCAGGCGTTCGACGCCCTGGCCGACCTGGTCCAGTTGCGGCTGGACGAGTTGAACGAGCAGCTGGCCACGGTCACGGCCGACGCGGAGGCGGCCAAGCAGTCACAGGCGCGGCGGGTGGATTTCGAAGCCACCCAAGGCCGGATTCACCAGCTGAGGGAACGCACCCGCGACCTCGGACTGCTTGCTCAGACCGGCGGAGGCACTGCGTCGTAGGACCGGTGGCAGATCACGCCGATGTCGTCGCCGATCATCATGGTCGTCATGCCGTGGGAGTTGCGGCTCAGCGGTATCTCGTAGCCCTCGACGCTGATCGCGTCACCGATGCTGACCTGACCGCCGGCGGGGTGATCCAACCGCAGCCACGTACTGACTCCCTCCGCGCTGAGCACAGAAACCCAGGTGCTCGTCGACCCGACTGCGGCAAAGGGTGGAGCACTGCACTTCACCGATCCGAAGAGGCGTGGATGCACCATCAGCGCCCCCTGCATCTCGATCAGGTTGTACGGCTCGCTGGCACCGTCACTACCCATCAACAGCACGCGACAGGACTCGTCCATCTCGACCCCCTGGATCGCGACGAGGAACGAGCCACCGTTCAGCGGCAGCACCAGCGCCTCGGTGTTCGCCGGCAACTCGTTGCCCTTGTTCTGCCCGTACGCCAGTAGGCCCGGCTGGCAGCCGACCCGGCGTTGCGTGCCCGGTACGTACGCGAACGCGGTCAGGATGGTTTCCGGCTTGTCCACCTTGTTCTTGTTGTTGACCAGCAGCTCGCCCGACACCGCATCGGCCAGGTGCGCCCCGGTCCACAGCTCCTCGCCACCGCCCGATCGCTTCGCCTGCAAGAAACTCGTCGAAGCGAACACCGAGTCGCCATCGGCCGTCGCCCACGACAGCGTGCCCCCCGAGCTCGTGCCGGAGTCCGGGCGGACGCTCTCCCGCCCGAGTGCCCAGGTCTGGGTACCCACCACACCCTTGGGGCCGAGCCGGGCCCGCAGCAGCCACGCCTCGAATTCGGCCCGGTCCGGGTGCTGCTCGGCCGCATCGCGCAATCCCCGCACCCACAGCGTGTTCGTACCGAGCTGCACCAGATGCACGACCGGCGGGACCGGGCATGCCACCGGTGTGCCGTCGGCAAGGAACAGTGCCAGCCCGGGCTTGGCGCTCGATCCCAACGAGCCGGATGCGACCACATGCGTCGGGCTCGCGTCGACCTCGTCGGCAGCGAACGTCAGGGCACGGGTCCAGCAGACCTGGCCGCCGAGCGCGTTCAGGCAGACCAGCGTCGAGCTGACCTTGGTCTGGTCTTGGATGGCGAAGACGAGATCGCCGGAAGCGGCGGGTAGGGCCTGACTCTCCCCGACCCTTACCGGCATGCCCCAGCCGGTCGCGGCGTCCTCGGGTACGGGACCGGGCGGCGGCTGCGGTATTTCACGCTCGGGGATCGGAGGCACCTGGACCGGCCCCACCGGCAGGCCGGCCGCACCCGCGGCCACGACCGTCTTGGGGTCGCCGACCGTCAGCAGCCGGCCGTCATAGGCCTCCCGCAGCGCGGCCTGGGCCGCTCGCAGCTGGGACGAACCGCCGATCGCGTACACGGTGTGCACGTCGGAGACCTGGAGCCCGGCCGAGCGGATCGCGACCGCCAGCCGGTCGAGCGTCGTGGTGACGTCGTCGGCGACGAGCTTGTCCAACTCGTCGGCGGTGAGCGTGAACGCCGGTGTCGAGCGCAGCGGCGCCGGGATCGGCACCCCGGTCTGTTCCCGGAAGCTCAGCGTCTCCTTCGCCGCCCGCACCCGCAGCCGCAGATCGGCGTAGGCGAGCTGCTCGGCCGCCGACATCTCCGTGTTCAGCAGGTCGAGGGAGTTGGTGCCCAGGTGGGCCAGCACCCGCTCGAAGATGGCATGGTCGATGCGCGCGCCACCGAGTTGGGCGTCCCCGCTCTGCCCGACGGTCGCGACAAACCCGGCGCCGGCCCGGCGCAGCACCGCGGCATCAAAGGTGCCGCCGCCGAAGTCGTACACGGCGACGAACTGACCTTCCGGGACCTCCCGGCCGGCGAGCATCGCTGCCGCAGCCGCCACCGGCTCCACCACCAGGTCGAGTGGCCCGTCGAGTCCGGCGTGCAGTGCCGCGTCCCGCAACAGCTGTGTCCTCGGCGGTCCCCAGGCCACCGGGTGGGTGAGTCGGACCAGTGCCGGAGACGTGCCCGCATGCTCCCGACGGGCCCGGTCGGCGACGAAACGCAATACGGCCGCGACCAGGTCGACGGCGGACACATCGGTACCGTCGGTGAAGATGCCGGCGTCCTGATCGCCAAGACCATCCTTGGGCTGGGCGACGTAGCTGCCCGGGCTTGCCTGGGCGTCCAGTTCCAGCCCGGGGCCGGCCAGGCAGCGCCCACCGGAGACCAGCACCCCCGAGGGCATCGCCGCGCCGCCCTGCCCCAGCTGCAGGACCCGTACCGAGTCCTCCTCCAGCCAGCGGACCGCGGCCGCGGTGCGCGACGTGCCGAAGTCGATCGCCAGCAACCACTCGCGAGCGGAGCCGGTTCTCGCCGGCGACGGCGGGGCCTGGGGCTGGGCCGCGGGCCGGGCAGGTGGGTCGGCTACCGGCTGGGGGGTCGCGGGTTCGGCGACACCGACCGGCAGCCACCATTGCCAACCCTGCGGCGCCGTGGGCCACTCGGGCGGCGGCTGCCAGCCCGCCGGCGGCTCCCATCCGGGCGGGGCCGGGGGCCAGCCCGGCGGAGAGTTGAAGCGGTAGCCGCGCGGCTGCCCAGACGGTCCTGACACTTGACGGATCGTAGGACGTCGCTGGGCCCGCTAGTGGTCGATCGAACAACGCCGATCGGCAGACGACGCGGGCAGCCGCCTGAGACAGTGACGAGTCTTCGAGTGCGAAGCGCTGACCCTGCAGTACGTGAGATGAGGCCGTGGTGACCGTCGACCCGCAGGTGCTTGCGGCGCTGGAGGCCAGCGTCGCCGCGCTGCCCGCGGGCGACCCGGCCGGCGTCCCGCTGCGGGTGCACCTGGCCGGGCTCTATCTCGCCGGCGGCGCACCCGATCGCGCGCTCGAGCATGCGCAGGC
>JALZBL010000270.1:0-3100 GCA_030947395.1 Actinomycetota bacterium
CGCGCACCCTCGACGCCGGCCGTCGGTACGTCTCGCTGGTGCCGACCCAGCTGAGCCGGTTGCTCGACGACGCGCCGGCGGCGGCCGCGCTGACCCGCTTCGACGCCGTCCTGCTCGGTGGAGGCGCCGTCGCGCCGCGGGTGCTGGCCCGGGCCGGTGCGCTCGGCATCGGCCTCCGCACGACCTACGGGATGAGCGAGACCGCGGGCGGGTGTTTCTACGACGGCCTCCCGCTGCCCGGCGCCGGTGCCACGATCGAGGACGGTGGGCGCATCGTGCTGTCCGGCCCGATGCTCGCCCGGCGCTACCGCGGTGATCCGGGGGCTACCTCGGCCGCCTTCGTCGACGGTCGTTTCCGCAGCGCCGACGCCGGCCGCTTCACTGCCGACGGTCGGCTGCAGGTCCTGGGCCGCCTCGATGACGTCATCGTCACCGGCGGGCGGAAGGTGCACCCGTTGGAGGTGCAGGAGGTGCTCGGCCGCGTGCCGCAGGTGGTCGAGGCGTTCGTGGCCGGTGTGCCCGACGCGCAGTGGGGCCAGGCCGTCACCGCGTGGGTCGTGCCGCACCCCGGCGTCGCGCGGGACGGGCTGCTTGACACCCTGCGCGCGGCCGTGCGCCTCGAACTTGGCCCGCCGGCCGTCCCGAAGGCGATCCGGCTGGTCGAGGAGATACCGCGGCTTACGTCAGGAAAAACCGACCGGCGGCGGCTGGTCGACGAGGCCTCGGCGGGGGGTGCCCACCGACCCGGAGCGTGAGCACGAGGGCCGCCGCGGGTGAGTCGGGCGGCGCGCCTTATCGTCGGACAGCAGCGCGTTGAGGAACCAGCGACGCTCACTCGGCGTGATCGGCCGGCGCGACCCGGGCGCCCGCACGGCAGCCAGACGATAGGAGCGTTCGATGAAGGCATTGACCTGGCAGGGCAATCAGGACGTCGCGGTGCGCGAGGTTCCCGATCCACGGATCCAGGAGCCGACCGACGCGATCGTGAAGGTCACCTCGACCGCGATCTGCGGCTCGGACCTGCACCTGTACGGGGTGCTGGGGCCATACCTCAAGCCCGGCGACGTGCTCGGGCACGAGGCAATGGGGGTCGTGACCGAGGTCGGCTCGGCGGTGGACAACCTGAGCCCGGGGCAGCGCGTCGTCGTCCCGTTCAACATCTCCTGCGGACATTGCTGGATGTGCTCGCGGGGGCTGTTCGCCCAGTGCGAGACCACGCAGGTCCGGGCCGAAGGAAAGGGCGCCAGCCTGTTCGGTTACACCTCGCTCTACGGCTCGGTTCCTGGCGGCCAGGCGGAGTACCTGCGCGTACCGCAGGCCCAGTTCGGTCCGATCAAGGTGCCCGAGGGCACGCCGGACGAGCAGTTCCTCTTCCTCTCCGACATCCTGCCCACGGCTTGGCAGGCGGTGGCGTACGCCGACGTTCCGCCCGGCGGCTCGGTGGCCGTGCTGGGCCTCGGCCCGGTCGGGCAGTTCTGCGTCCGGATCGCCAAGCACCTGGGCGCCGAGCGGGTGATCGGCGTGGACCGGGTGCCCGAACGGCTGGCCCTCGCGGCCAAGTACGGCGCCGAGACCCTCGATCTCGACGAGGTCGACGACGTGGCCGGCAGCCTGATCGAGATGGTCGGCGGGCGCGGACCCGATTCGACGATCGACGCGGTCGGCATGGAGGCCCACGGCGGGCGGCTGGTGGCCACCGTCCAGAAGGCGACCGGCCTTCTGCCCGACGCGATCGCGCAGAAGGTCACCGACCGGATGGCGGTCGACCGCCTGGAGGCGCTGGACGCCGCGCTCAAGGGTGTGCGCCGCGGCGGGACGGTGTCGGTGAGCGGCGTGTACGGCGGTGAGGTCGACCCGATGCCGATGATGGAGATGTTCGACCGCGGCGTCACCATCCGGATGGGTCAGGCCCACGTGCGCCGCTGGACCGACGACATCCTGCCGCTGGTGCAGGATCCCGCCGACCCGCTGGGGACGCTGGACCTCACGACGCACCAGCTGCCGCTCGATGAGGCACGCCACGGCTACGAGATGTTCCGGGCCAAGTCCGACGGCTGCATCAAAGTCGTACTCAAGCCGTGACACTTCGAGCCGGGCGATCTCCAGACGCGGGTAGTGGGTCTGCGCGGGCAGGCATTGGCGGGTCGACGGGTGCCAGCCGTGGTTGAGGCCCGGCCGCGCGTCGTGCTGGTCGTGGGGGGCTCGAGCGGGATCGGGCTGGCCAGCGCCCGCGAGTTCTGCCGGCGGGGCGACCGGGTGATCCTGGCCGCCCGCAGTCAGGAGTCGCTGCGGGCCGCGGCGCGCCGGTGCCGCGAGGGCACTGCGCTCGAGGTCGATACGGTCGTCTGCGACGTCACCGAGCCGGACGAGGTCACGGCGCTCGTCGACGGTGTGGTCGTCGAGCACGGCCGCCTCGATGTGGTCGTGCATTCGGCGATGGTGATGGCCTACGGCGAGATCGAACAGCTGCCAGCCGAGCTCTTCGAACGGGTCGTCGATACCGCGATCAAGGGCACCGCCCACGTGGCCCGGGCCGTGCTGGCGGTGTTCCGGCGTCAGCACCGCGGCACGTTGGTGATCGTCAACTCGCTGCTCGGCTCGGTCGCCACCCCCTACATGGGCGCCTACGTCACCGCCAAGTGGGGTCAGCTCGGGCTGGCCCGCACGCTGCAGCTCGAGACCCGCGACGAGCGCAACGTGCACGTGTGCATCGTCTCCGCCGGGAGCGTCAACACGCCGATCTACGACCAGGCGGCAAACGTCACCGGACGCCAGCCGAGCCCGCCCTGGCCAGTGCTGTCACCGCAGACACTGGGCCGGGTGGTCGTCCGCGTCGTCGATCGGCCCCGTCGCTTCGTCTCGATCCCCGCCGGGCCGGCGAATCCGGTGATCGTGCTCGGCTTCCGCCTGGTTCCGTGGGCCTACGACGCCCTCGTCGGCCCGCTGCTACGGCTGACCGGCCTGCGGAAAGGTCCGGCCGAGGTCTCCGCCGGCAACGTCCTCGCGCCGCGGCCGACCGGTGAGGGCGAGTACGGGCGCTGGGCCGGTCTTTCGCGGAAATAACGCCTGGGCAAGGCACGACTCCCCTCCGCCCTCGCAT
>JALZBL010000270.1:3110-3413 GCA_030947395.1 Actinomycetota bacterium
CAGTTGAGGTTGGGGGCCCAGATGAGTGACCCGCTGTCGCAGGTGTTCGGCGCCCTGGCCGCTCCGACCAGGCGCGACCTGGTGGCGCGGCTGACCGACGGCGACGCCACCGTGGGGCAGTTGGCGGCGCCGTATCGGGTGAGCGTGCAGGCCATCTCGAAGCACCTGAAGGTGCTCGAGCAGGCCGGCCTGGTCAGCCGCGGCGCACAGGGGCACCGCAGCCCGGTGCACCTGGAGGCGGAGGTCTTCGACCTGATGACGAAGTGGATCGAGCGCTACCGGCAGCGGGCCGAGGCCCGGTAC
>JALZBL010000271.1 GCA_030947395.1 Actinomycetota bacterium
CCGTACGACGTGATCGTGCGGGCCGAGGCCGACAACGTGGACGCGCTGGGCAAGTTCGTGGTGGCGCGGATCCAGCAGATCGACGGCATCACGCGCACGCTCACCTGCCCGGTGGTCCACCTCTGAAATGGTGCGTCGGTGAGCGGCACGGCGCCGAAAACCGACCGTCGTCGGGCTGCGCTCATCTCCTCCCTGGTCTCCATCCCGATCGTGGTGCTCTTGGCGTTCGTGTTCAGCGCCGGGCGGACCGGCGGCCGCGCGCCCACCCGCTCGTCGACCAGCCCGTCACCTGGGGCAGTCCTGGCGCCACTGACGTTGCCGCCCCTACCGGCCAATCCGGGCGCCGACGCCGGCTGCACCAAGTTCTCGGCGAGCCGTCCGACGTCGCTCGACGGTCGTCGGCCCCGGGTGGTCAGGGGCAGTTCCGCCTTCGTCTGGGCCTACGGTGAGCCGCCGATCGTCATCCGCTGCGGCGTGAGCCGGCCACCCGAGCTGACGGCCGATTCGGGCCAGTTGATCATCGACGTGGGCATCGGATCGCGCACCGCCCAGTGGCTGCCCGCGGCCAACAGCAACGGCCGGGTGTTCACCGCGATCGATCGCCCGGTTTACCTGCAGGTCACCCTGCCCACGAGCGGCGACGCCGGCGCCGTCCTGCCACTGCTCTCGGACGCGGTCGACCGAGCCCTCCCCGCCGTATGCCAAGCGGTGCCGAACCCCTATCCGACCAACCCGAGCCGCGATCTGGAAAAGACCTTCTGCACCCGCCGGCCCTGACGCGCCGCGCCGATGACCTGGATGACCCTGACCGGCCCGGGGAACGTCGGCCCTCAGCCGGTGCGAGGGAAGTCGGCTCGCCCGGCCCGGCGCAACGCCGTGGCGATGAGGCGGTCGAGCAGTTCTGGATACGGCACCCCGCTCGCCGCCCACATCGCCGGATACATGGAGATCGGCGTGAAGCCGGGCATGGTGTTGACCTCGTTGATCACCAGCTCACCGTCCGCGGCGACGAAGAAGTCGACCCGGGCCAGGCCCGAGCCGTCCAGTGCTTGAAACGCCCGCACCGCCATGGACTGCACCTGGCGGGTGACCTCGTCCGGCAGCTTCGCCGGAACGTCGAACTCGCAGGCGTCGTCCAGGTACTTGGCCTCGAAGTCGTACCACTCGTGCGAGCCGACCAGCCGGATCTCGGCCGGCACACTGGCCCGCACCGAGCCGTCGGCGTCCTCGAGCACGCCGCATTCCACCTCGCGCCCGACCACTGCCGCCTCGATCAGCACCTTGTCGTCGTGCGCGAACGCCTCGATCAGCGCGTCCGGCACCTGCGCTGTCGCGTCCACTCGCGTGATCCCGATGCTCGACCCGGCCCGGGCCGGCTTGACGAAGATCGGCCACCCCAGCGGCGACACGTCGGGCACCGGCTGACCGCGACGCATGACGAGATACCGGCCGACGGCCAGGCCGTCGGCAGCCAGCAACTTCTTGGTGAACTCCTTGTCCATTGCCGCGGCGCTGGCGAAGACACCCGCCCCCACGTACGGCACGCCAGCCATCTCGAGCAGGCCCTGGATGGTGCCGTCCTCGCCGAAGCGACCGTGCAGCACGGGGAAGATCACGTCGACGCCGGCCAGCTCCCGCGGCGGATCCCCCGGTCGCACCTGCACGAGCGTCGCCGACGTCGGATCGGCCGGCAGCAGCACCGGCTGGCCGGCGCCGACCTCGGGCAGGACCCGGTCGGTGAGCCGCAGGTTCGCCGGTGCCGCGTCGGTGAGCACCCACTGACCCGAGCGGGTGATGCCCACCGTCACCACGTCGTAGCGGGCCGGGTCGAGGGCGGCGAGGACGCTGCCGGCCGACAGGGCTGACACGCCGTGCTCACTGGAGCGCCCGCCATAAACCACGGCCACCCGGATCCGGCGCGGGGCGTCGTCATCGGCACGCCGGCCGCCGGCCGCCGGCGTCGGTGAAACGCTCACACCGGCTCCTGTTCGCTCTTGGTCGAGCGGGCCATGATCTCCTGCACCATCTCGACCGGACTGGTGCCACCGAAGCACACCCGCTCCACGGCCGCGGTGATGGGCATGTCCACCGCGTGGCGGCGGCCGAGTTCCAGCACCGCCCGGCACGACATGACGCCTTCGGTGACCTGGCCGTGGGTCGCGGCCTGGGCCTGCTCGAGCGTCCCGCCGCGCCCCAGCCGTTCGCCGAACGTCCGGTTGCGGGACAGGGGCGACGCGCACGTCGCCACCAGGTCCCCGAGGCCGGCCAGGCCAGCGAACGTCAGTGGGTCGCAGCCCAGGACCGCGCCGAGGCGAGCCGTCTCGGCCAGGCCCCGGGTGACGACGGAGGCCACCGTGTTGTCCCCGAACCCCATTCCCACACAGATCCCGCAGGCGAGGGCAATGACGTTCTTGACCGCGCCGCCGAGTTCGCAACCAATCACGTCGGGGTTGGTGTAGGGACGGAAGTAGCGGGTGCTGCACGCCGCTTGCACCAGCCGGGCCACCTGCGCGTCGACGCACGCAACGACGGTGGCCGTCGGCTGCTCCCGGGCGATCTCGTGGACCAGATTGGGTCCGGTGATGACGGCGATGCGCTGCGCCGGCGCCCCCGTCACATCGCCGATCACCTCGCTCATCCGTTTGGCCGAGCCCAGCTCGATGCCCTTCATCAGACTCACCAGGGTCGCCTGCGGTGGCAGCAGATCCGCCCAATTGCGGAGGTTGAGCCGGAACACCTGCGACGGCAGCGCAAAGGCCACGAGGTCCGCGCCGGACACCGCGTCCGCAGGGTGGGGTGTCACCCGCAGCCGGTCCGGCAGCCGCACGCCGGGCAGGTAGACATCGTTGACCCGCTCGTCCTGCATGCGGGCGGCCAACCGCGGGTCGCGCGCCCACAGCGTCGTCGGCGTCCCGGCGTCGGTGAGGACCTTGGCGAACGTCGTGCCCCACGAGCCGGCCCCGAAGACGGTGGCTCTCACGCCGGCGGCCCGTCCCACACGGAGTCGCGCGGCGCAGGTGGAGCCTCGGCGCGGATGTCGGCCACCTGCGCGGTGATCGCGCTCATCAAGGTCTCGGTCATCGCGCGTAAGGTCTCCGAGCTCGCCGGCGGGTGCGTGAATGCGGTCAGGTCGAGCGGTTCGCCGACCGAGACCACGACCCGCTTCGGCGGCAGCGGACGGAACTTCCTCTGGTACCAGTCCAGGGTGTGCTGCGACCCCCACTGCCCGACCGGGATCACCGGCGCCCGCGGCACCAGCCGGGCCAGGCGGGCCGCGCCGGTCTTGCCGGCGGCCGGCCAGAACTGCTCGTCGCGGGTCACGGTGCCCTCGGGGTAGATCACGATCACCTCACCGCGCTCGAGCGCAGCCACGGCCTCGTCCAGGGAC
>JALZBL010000272.1 GCA_030947395.1 Actinomycetota bacterium
GACGTGCGCTGGGCTGGACTGCGTGAGGTGGGCCCGATCCTGAGCGACCGGGACGCCGGCCTGATGACCGCGGGGGTCGCGCTCGGGCACTGGCACCGCACGCACACCCACTGCCCGCGGTGCGGCACCGCGACCGAAACAATCGACGCCGGCTGGGCCAGCCGCTGTCCGCGCGACGACAGCCTGCACTTCCCCCGCACCGACCCGGCGGTCATCATGCTGGTCCACGACGGAGCCGACCGCTGCGTCCTGGGCCGGCAGGCGAGCTGGCCCGACGGGCGTTTCTCGATCCTGGCCGGCTTCGTCGAGCCCGGCGAGTCGCTGGAGGCGGCGGTCGTGCGGGAAGTGGACGAGGAAGTCGGGCTCGCTGTCACGGACGTCACCTATCTGGCCAGCCAGCCCTGGCCGTTCCCGGCCTCGCTGATGGTCGGCTTCACCGCGCGGGTAGTGGGTGAGCCGACCATCGTGCGGCGCGACGACGAACTGGCGGAAGCCGACTGGTTCACCAAGGCCGAGGTCCGCGCCGCTGTGGCGGCCGGCGAGGGGCTGGTGGACGACCCGCGCGCCCGGTTGCGGATGTCGCCGAGCACCGTGTCCATTGCCGCCGCCATTCTGCGGGACTGGATCGCGCGGTGACGTCAGCCGGGGTTCCGGATCCCGATCGCCGGGTGGTCGGCGTCGTTCCAGCGCACCGCGACATCGGCGCGATCGCCCGGGCGCACCTCGCGGTCGTAGGCGTCCCACGCCGGCAGAGTCCAGGCCTGGTCGGCTGGGGTGCGGCGCGCGCGGGCGGCGGCGTCCAGAGCCAGGTGGATCGTGACGTCGAAGTCGAGGTGCCCGCCGAGCAGGAAGGCACCGGCGACGAGCACCACACCGTCGACCGCCGCGGTGCGATACGGCACCCGCGCGGATCGGTTGGTGACCGGGTCCCGCAGGGCGGGGAGGTAGCGGCGGTCGCCGTCGGGTCCGAGTGGGTCGAGCACCTCGCGGGCCAACGCTTGGGTGTCGAGCCACGCGGTGCGGTAGGCGTCAGCGTCGGTCCGCCCGTGCTCCAGCCGAATGGATGCATCCCGCCAGAACCCGTCCGCGGGGACGGCCGCGGCCCGTCGTCCGAGGGCGGTGAACGCGGCGACGAGGGCGCTGGCCAACCGCATCGGACCGGCGCAGTCCGGACTGTCTACCGCAATCCGCAGCGGGTGGCCGGGTCGTTCGTCCAGGATCGGGGCGACCAGTGCATCGGCCAGGCCACCCGGAGCGATCGGGCGGTAGAGCCGGCCGATCAGGCGACCTCGGCCAGGCGAGTCCTGACCTCGGCCAGGGTGGGATTGGTCAGGGCCGACCCGTCGGCGAAGACGAGCGTCGGGACAGTCTGGTTGCCCCCGTTGACGTTCATGACCAGTTCGGCCGCAGCCTCGTCCAGTTCGATGTTGACCTCGGCGAAGTCGATGCCCTCGGACTGCAGGCTGCGCTTGAGACGCTTGCAGTAGCCGCACCAGGTCGTGCTGTACATCGTCACCATGACGGGGGAGCTCCTCGCAGTTGGCGGTCCGCACCGGCCGGACGCATCGCAGGGCACAACCCCGGCGGACATCGAGTACTTCCCGGGCGATCCATCCACAGCCGGCGTGGCCGCGTGAGCGGATCGTCGGCGACCGATGACAGGATCGATGCGTGACCGCGGCGGACCTCGACCAGCCCCCACTTCTCGTTCGCCGGGTCCTGGCGGGCCTGGACCCGGAGCAGCGCGAGGCGGCCGAGGCTGTGCGGGGACCGGTGTGCATCCTGGCCGGAGCCGGCACCGGCAAGACGCGGGCGATCACCCATCGCATCGCCAACGCCGTTCACTCCGAGACGGTGCCGGCCGGGCACGTCCTGGCAGTGACCTTCACCGCTCGGGCGGCGGGGGAGATGCGCACCCGGCTGCGCGCCCTGGGAGTCGGTGGCGTGCAGGCCCGGACCTTTCACGCCGCGGCCCTGCGGCAGCTGCAGTTCTTCGCCCCGCGCGTCCTGGGGGCCGAGATGCCCGAGGTCGTCGACGGCACCCTACGGTTGGTGGCCACCGCGGCCGCCCGGGCCGGGGTGCGAGCCGAACGGGCCGAGGTCCGCGACCTGGCCGCCGAGATCGACTGGGCCAAGGCGGTACTCGCCGCGCCGGGTGACTATCCGGCCCGCGCGGTCGCGGTCGGTCGCGACACGCCGGTGGCACCCGAGAAGCTGGCCGAGGTCTACGAACAGTACGAGCAGGCCAAGCGGCGGGCCGGCCAGCTCGACTTTTCCGACCTGCTGCTGGTGATGGCGGGGGCGATCGAGACGATGTCCGATGTGGCCGAACAGGTCCGCTCCCGCTACCGCTACTTCACCGTCGACGAGTACCAGGACGTGTCCCCGCTGCAGCAACGGATGCTCGACGCCTGGCTCGGCGGCCGGCAGGACCTGTGCGTCGTCGGCGATCCCAACCAGACGATCTACTCCTTCGCCGGGGCCACGCCGTCGCACCTGCTCGACTTCCGGTCGCGCTACCCGCAGGCCACGGTCGTCCGGTTGCGCCGCGACTACCGCTCCACCCCGCAGGTGGTCACCCTGGCCAACCGCCTGATGCACGCGGTGACCGGGCCGGTGCCGCGCTTCGCCCCGTCGGCCGGTCTCGGGGCATCGGCCGGGCCGCCCGGAGTGGAGTTGGTCGGTCAGCGGCCGAACGGACCTGCGCCCACGTTCGCCGAGTTCGACGACGAACCGGCCGAAGCGGCCACGGTGGCCGCGGCGTGTGCCCAGCTGGTCGCTGAGGGCACGGCGGCGGCGGAGATCGCGGTGCTGTTCCGCGTCAACGCCCAGTCCGAGGTCTACGAGCAGGCGCTCGCCGAGGCCGGCATTGCCTACGTCCTGCGCGGTGGTGAGCGCTTCTTCGACCGGCCCGAGGTCAAACAGGCCCGACTGTTGCTGCGCGGGGCCGCCCGAGCCGACAACGGCGACGCCGGCCTCCTCGACGAGGTGCAAACCGTGCTCGCCAGCACCGGGTGGCAGCCGACCGCGCCGCCGGCCGGAGGTGCGGCCCGCGAGCGGTGGGAGTCCCTCGCCGCGCTCCTCACGTTGGCCGAGGAGGTGCTGGCCGCCGACCCGGCGGCGCGGCTGGCCGATCTGGTCGCCGAGCTCGACCAGCGCGCATCGGCCCAACACGCGCCGACGGTGCAGGGCGTCACGCTGGCTTCGCTGCATTCGGCCAAGGGCCTCGAGTGGGACGCGGTGTTCCTCGTCGGCTTGACCGACACCACGCTGCCGATCCAGCACGCGACCACGCCGGCCCAGGTGGCCGAGGAGCGCCGCCTGCTCTACGTCGGGATCACCCGGGCCCGGGAACGGCTGGCGCTGTCGTGGGC
>JALZBL010000273.1 GCA_030947395.1 Actinomycetota bacterium
CGCCTCGAACACCCCGGCGCCGGTGTAGGACGCGACGGTGGAGATGCCCATCTTGCTCATCACCTTGAGCACGCCCTTGGTCAGGGCGGCGCAGTAGTTCGCGGTCGCGGTCGCCCGGTCGAGCCCCGTGATCGCGCCCCGAGCGATCAGGTCGTCCACCGACTCGAAGGCCAGGTAGGGGTTCACCGCGCCCGCGCCGAACCCGATCAGCAGCGCGACGTGGTGGACCTCCCGGCAGTCTCCGGTCTCCACGACCAGGCCGACCTGGGTGCGAGTGCCCTCGCGGACGAGGTGCTGGTGCACCGCCGAGGTCAGCAGCAGGGACGGGATGGGGGCGTGCTCCTGGTCGCAGTCCCGGTCGGACAGGATGAGGATGTGCGCCCCGGCGGCGATGGCCGCCGAGCATTCGCGCTTCACCCGCGCCAGGGCGCCGGCCAGCGCCGGGCCACTGCCCTGGACGCGGTAGCGACCGTCGATCAGGGCACAGCCCAGGCCGCTGCGGTCGCCGTCGGCGTTGACGTGCCAGATGCGGGCCAGGTCGTCGTTGTCGAGCACCGGCCGCGGCAGCACGATCTGGCGGCACGACGAGGGGCCGGGGTCGAGCAGGTTGCGTTCCGGGCCGATCGTTCCCCCGAGCGAGGTGACCAGCTCCTCGCGGATCGCGTCCAACGGTGGATTGGTCACCTGGGCGAACAGCTCGGTGAAGTAGTCGTAGAGCAGCCGCGGACGCTCGGACAGTCCGGCCAGAGGCGTGTCGGTGCCCATGGAACCCAGCGGTTCGCCCTGGCCGAGGGCCATCGGCGTCATCAGCAGGCGCAGGTCCTCCTCGGTGTAGCCGAACAGCACCTGGCGACGGGTCACCGACTCGTGGGTGTGGACGACGTGTTCGCGCGCCGGCAGGTCCTCCAGCGCAAGCAGCCCGGCGTGCAGCCACTCGGCGTACGGGTGCTCGGCGGCGAGGGTGGTCTTCACCTCGTCGTCGCCGACGAGCTGGCCCGCGGCGGTGTCGACGAGGAACATCCGGCCGGGCTGCAGCCGACCCTTGGCCACGACGGTGGCCGGGTCGAGCTCGAGCACTCCGCTCTCACTCGCCAGCACCACCAGGTCGTCCTCGGTGCGCCACCAGCGCCCGGGGCGCAGGCCGTTGCGGTCCAGAACCGCCCCGATCACCGTTCCGTCGGTGAACGTCACACAGGCCGGACCGTCCCACGGCTCCATCACCGAGGCGTGGAACCGGTAGAAGTCGCGCCGGGCCGGGTCCATGGCGCTCGCGTTCTCCCACGCCTCGGGGATCATCATCAGCACGGCGTGCGGCAGGCTGCGCCCACCCAGGTGCAGCAGCTCCAACACCTCGTCGAACGACGCGGAGTCACTCGCTCCCGGGGTGCACACCGGAAACAGTCGCAGTAGGTCGCCGGGGAGGAGCTCGCTGCGCAGCAACGCCTCGCGGGTGCGCATCCAGTTCCGGTTGCCCTTGATGGTGTTGATCTCGCCGTTGTGCGCGATGAGGCGGAACGGATGGGCCAGCGGCCAGGACGGGAACGTGTTGGTCGAGAACCGGCTGTGGACGAGGGCGATCGCGGTGACGAAGCGCTCATCGCGCAGGTCCGGGAAGAACTCGCCGAGCTGGCGCGTCGTGAGCATCCCCTTGTAGACCATGGTGCGCGTCGACAGGGACGGGAAGTAGAGCTCGATCCCCGCGGCGGCGGCGCGGCGCTCGGCCACCTTGCGCAGGCAGAAGGCCATCCGCTCCAGGTCCAGCCCGCTCTCGCCGCGGTCGCCGGCCACGAAAAGCTGGGCGAACGCCGGCATCACCGAGGTGGCGATGGGGCCCACTTCCCGTCCCTCGGTCGGAACGTCGCGCCAGCCCAGCAGCCGCAGTCCTTCCTCGGCCGCCACCTTCTCGACCAGCTCGACGGCCCCCTGCCGGTCGTCGGCGGCGCGCGGGAGGAACACGAGGCCGGCGGCGTATGCCCCGGGTCCCGGGAGTTCGAACCCGGCGACGGCCCGCAGAAAGGCGTCGGGCAGCTGGACCGTGATGCCGGCGCCGTCGCCGGAGGAGGGCTCGGCCCCGGCCGCGCCGCGATGGTCCATGTTCTGTAGCGCGATCAGCGCCTGCTCGACCATCCGGTGGCCGACCCGGCCGTGGACGTCGGCCAGGAACGCGACGCCGCAGGAGTCCGATTCGTGGGTCGGGTCGTAGAGCCCGACCGGCGCCGGGACCGCGGAGAACGGCATTCCGCGCGCCGGCACAGCGGCGAACGGCAGCCCGGACGCCGGCGACGGACCGCTGACGCGCCGGCGCGGGGGCGGCCCCACGGCGCGCGGTGAGTCACTCGGCAACGGCAAGGAACTCGACACGCGGGCTTCCTCTGCGGGTCGACCCGGCGTCGCCCGGCGTGCTTCGACGGCGATTCGATGTACTCGATCGTCGGCGAGAGGTGGACCGGCGGCGCTGGGTGGTGAGGCGGGACGGCGTCGGCCCGGGCGGAGCCACCAGTTTACCGGCTCGTAACGACTGCCGGCCAAACCGGCAAGGTGTGACCCTTCCCGCGCCCGGCCAAGAATGGCCAGTCGGCCAGGACAGCTATGCACCGGCTGCCAAATGTCGCCCCGGCCAATCTCGCCTGGCCAATCTCGCCCGACCAATCTCGCCCGGCCAATCTCGCCCGGCCAATCTCGCCGCGCGACGTCCTGGTGCGCGGGAAGATCAACCGGATCTGGAACGCTAGGCCCATGGCCGAGACCCCGCCGACCCCGGCCGACTTCGTGGAGCGCTACTTCGCGGCGGTCGAGCGCGGCGACACCGCTGAAGTGCGCAATCTCCTGGACGCCGAGCCGACGCTGCTGGCCGCCGTCACCCTCGACGGCATCCGGGCCCCGCTCGTCGCGCTCTACGCCGGACACGCCGCTCTGGCCGACGAGCTGGCCGCCCGGTCTACCCCGTTGGACGTCCACGAGGCCAGCGCCTTCGACGACAACGGCCGGTTGCGGGCCCTGCTGCGGGAGGAACCGACCTTCGTGAGCGCCTGGAGCCTCGACGGCCTGCAGCCCCTGCACGTGGCCAGCCACTTCGGCCGGGTCGAGGCCACCCGCCAACTGCTCGACGAGGACGCGCCGGTGAACGAACCCAGCCGCACACCCACCCGCCAGACTCCCCTGACCGCGGCGGCGGCCCGCGGCCACAGCGAGGTCGTCTGGCTGCTGATCGCATCCGGGGCAACGGTGGACGCCGTGCAGCAGGGTGGCCGCACGGCCCTGCACCTGGCCGCGGCGGCCGGCGACACTGCGTCCGTCCAGGCCCTGCTGGCGGCCGGCGCCGACCCGGCGGGACCCGACGACGAGGGCCACACC
>JALZBL010000274.1 GCA_030947395.1 Actinomycetota bacterium
GGTGCCGGCAGCCGGAGTGGTGCTGCTGGCCAAGCCGGGCGACCGGCTCACCGCTGGGCAGCCGCTGCTGGAACTGCACGCCGAGGACGTCAACCGATTCGACCGCGCCCTCGACGCGCTCGCCGGGGCCATCACCGTCGACGCCGACGGGGCTTGGTCGCCGCCGCCGCTGGTGCTCGAGCGCATCGGCGCCTGAGCCGGCCGTGGACCCGCTCCCGCCGGGCGCGCGCCGGGTCAGCGTCGCCGCCGAACGCCTGGACCGGTGGATCGACAACTTCGCCGAGCGGCACCCCTCGATCGAGACCACCGCCACACCGCACCGGGTGATCATTCGGGCCGGCGACGGGACCACCGCCTGGATCGACGTGCCGTTCCCCCCGCTCGTCGTGGTGGCCGGCCGCGTCTTGGCCACCCTCAGCGCGCACGTGCGGCGCGAGCGCCGCGTCGGCGTGCTGCTCGTGCGTCGTGGCGGCCACGCCGCCGGCTGGTTCGACGGGAGCCGCCTGGTGGCGTCGAAGGTCGGCTCGTCCTACGTGCAGGGCACCACCAAGGCCGGCGGGTGGTCCCAGCAGCGCTACGCCCACCGCCGGGCGAATCAGGCTCGCGTGGCGTTTCGCGACGCGGCCGACGCGGCCGCACGGGTCCTGGCCGGCGACGATCAGGAACTGCAGGCCCTGTTCTGCGGCGGCGCCCGCGACGCGGTCGAGGCCGTCCTCGCCGACCCCCGGCTGGAACCGCTGCGGGAGCTGGTCCGGCCGCCGTGGCTCACCGTTCCCGACCCCCGCCTGAGCGTCCTGCGGGGCGCACCCGCGCAATTTCGGTCCGTGACGGTGCAAGTCCTGCCCTGACGGTCCGATCCGGCTCGGTTCAGTTCCGTTCGGTTCAGTTCCGTTCGGTCGGCATCGTTGGCCCCGAGCAGGCGCGCGCCGGCGTGTCCTGCCTGCTGCCGGGCCAACCCTCAGCCTGACCGGTACGACGGGCGGTCAGCGGCGCCCTCATCGGCGCCGGGGTCACGGGCACCTGGCTCGCCGGACCGAGAGCGGCGCCGTTGATCGATCGCCCGGATCGCATCGCGGGCGGCGGCCCGGAGGAACCCGGCGCCCCAGGACAGGTGCATGGTGGCCAGCACCGGCAGGTACCACGCGCTGGCGCGGCGGTCGAGGCCGCGCCGGGTCGCGGCGGCCCCCACGGCGATCACCATGAGATAGGTCACCGGCACGGCCACGACTGCTACGACGACGCCGGGGGCCAGTACTCCGACGGATGCACCCAGCAGGCCCACGCCGGCCAGCAACAGGCCCAGCGTCGCCGCCGGAGCGGCCAGATAACGCCCGCTGACCGTCTCGGGGTAGGTGCGCACGATCTGCCAACGCCAGATCCCAGACTGGTGGAACTGGCGGGCCACCCGAGCCAGGTTCGGGCGCGGTCGGTAGTCGACGCGCAGCCGCGGATCGAACCAGACGACTCCGCCGGCGGCGCGGATGCGGTGGTTGAGCTCCCAGTCCTGAGCCCGCGAATACGTCTCGTCGAAGCCTCCGGTGGCCTCGAGTACCGAGCGGCGAAAGACCCCCAGGTAGACCGACGCCGCCGGCCCTTCGGCACCGCCCACGTGAAACGGCGCCGACCCGAGGCCGATCCGGCTGCACATGGCCCGCGCGGCGGCGACTTCGAACGGCGTCGAGCCCACCGGGACCATCATTCCGCCGACGTTGGCCGCCCCGGTGCGCTGCAGGTCCGCCACGGCGAGGCGGACGTAGTCGCGCGGCAACCGGGCGTGTCCATCGGTGCGCACGATGACGGGTCGCGTCGGGTCGCTCGCCCGGATCGCCAGGTTGAGTCCGGCCGGGGTGCGCCCGCTCGGATTGGCCACGACTCGCATGTGCCCGTACCGGGCGGCCAGCTGGTCGGCCAGCTCGCGGGTGTGATCGCGCGACGGGCCGATCGCAACCACCAGTTCCAGCGGCCCGGGGTAGTCCTGGCCGAACACGCTGTCGACCGCGGCGGCCAGGTGGCGCCGCTCGTTGAGCGCGGTCATCACGACCGATACGGCCGGGCCGTCGTCGAGCGGATCCGGACCGGGCATGACCGCGAAGCATAGCGTTCCCCCGGCGGCCAACCGTCGGCTCGATACGGTGATCGCATGCCCACAGCGCCCTCCGCCGCCGCCATCCGATCCGTCCCCAAAGTGCTGCTCCACGATCACCTCGACGGCGGTCTGCGCCCGGAGACGGTGGTGGATCTGGCCGAGCAGATCGGCTACGACGCCTTGCCCAGCTACGACCCGGGCGAGCTGGGTGTCTGGTTCCGCACCGCGGCCGACTCGGGGTCGCTCGAGCGTTACCTAGAGACGTTCACCCACACCGTGGCGGTGATGCAGACCCCCGAAGGACTGCGGCGGGCGGCGCGAGAGGCGGCCGAGGACCTCGCCGCCGACGGCGTGGTCTACGCCGAGGTCCGGTGGGCCCCGGAGCAGCACACCGACGACGGGTTGAGCCTGGACGAGGTGGTCGAGGCCACCGTGGCCGGCTTCCGTGAAGGCGAATGGAACTCCGGCCAGCGCGGCCAGCCGATCCGCGTCGGAGCCGTCGTGACGGCGATGCGGCACGCGGCCCGCTCCCGCGAGATCGCCGAACTGGCCATCCGGTTCCGCGACCGCGGCGTGGTGGGCTTCGACATCGCCGGCGCCGAGGCCGGGTTCCCGCCCAGCCGTCACCTCGATGCGTTCGAGTACCTGCGCCGCGAGAACTTCCACTTCACCATCCACGCCGGCGAGGCGTTCGGGCTGCCCTCCATCTGGGAGGCACTGCAGTGGTGCGGTACCGACCGGCTCGGGCACGGCGTGCGCATCGTCGACGACATCAGCGGCACCCAGGGCGCGGGCTCGGCCCGCGAGGCGGCGGCTACCGCGCACCTCGGCCGGCTGGCCGGCTACGTCCGCGACAAGCGCATCCCGCTGGAGATGTGCCCGTCCTCGAACGTCCAGACCGGTGCGGCCAAGTCGATCGCCGAGCACCCGATCGGCCTACTGCGCGAGCTGTACTTCCGGGTCACGGTCAACACCGACAACCGGCTGATGAGCGGCACGTCGATGAGCCGGGAGATGGAACTGCTGGTCGAGGCATTCGGGTTCGGGTGGGAGGACCTGCAGTGGTTCACGGTCAACGCCATGAAGAGCGCGTTCATCCCGTTCGACGAGCGGCTCGACCTGATCAACCGCGTGATCAAGCCGGGCTACCGGCGTGTCCTTGACGGTTGATCGAGGACTGGTTCGCGGCGGCGGCAGTGGCCACCGGGCACTCGCCGCGGTCACGCCCGCAGGCGCCGAAATTGCACAGCCGGCACAGTGCTCCGC
>JALZBL010000275.1 GCA_030947395.1 Actinomycetota bacterium
CCGCATCGGTCCGGAAGGGACGCCCGTGTCGCAGTCTGGCCACGACGACGTGATCGCCGATCCTGCCGCGATCGCCGCTGCCGCACGCACCCGCGCGATGTACCGTCGCCGACGGGTGTTCCTCACGCTGGCGGTGGCTCTCGCGGTGGCAGGTGCCACCGCGGTGGTGGTGAGTCTGAGCGGCCAGCAGCACGCGCCGAGGCCGTCACCGTCGGCGCAGGCTGCGCCGCTGCCGGGCAGCAGCGCCGCCGCGATCGCATCGTCCCGCACGCCCAGCCCGACGGCGACCAGGCCCAGCCCGACGGCGACCAGGCCCAGTCCGACGACGAGGAAGCCCCGGGTGGTGCCCAAGCCGACGGTTGCACCGCCGACCAGGCCGGACCTACCGCCACTGCAGTCGGGGCTGTCGCTACCGACGTCGCCCCCGGTTCGGCTGACCATCCCGACGATCGGCGTCGACACCACGGTGATGGATCTCGGCCTGAACCCGGACAGCACCGTGCAGACCCCGCCGTTGAGCCGCAACTCGATCGCCGGGTGGTACGAGTTGTCGGCGACCCCCGGCTCGACGGGAGCGTCGGTGATGCTGGGGCATGTGGACTCGGCCGCCTACGGCGCCGGGGTGTTCTACCGGCTCGGCTCCCTCAACCCCGGTGATCGGGTCGACGTCCGACGCCAGGACGGCACGGTCGCGGTGTTTCGCGTCGATCGGGTCGCCGAGTATCCCAAGAGCCAGTTCCCGTCATCGCTCGTCTACAGCCAGACCAGCTACTCCGCGTTGCGGCTGGTGACGTGCGGCGGTTCGTTCGACACCAGCACCCGCAACTACCGCGACAACATCATCGCCTTCGCCAGCCTCGTCTCCAGCCACCGAGCCTGAACCGCTACAGCCAGTCAGGCCTTGTCGTCCAGCGCGCCAGGCGGTCCGCCGGAACGCAGCGGGCACGGCAGCCTGGGTCAGTTCCGCCCGGCTCAACCGGGTGCGAAGTTCAGGATATGCGAGGCCACTTCAGGGCCTGCGTCTTCTTGGATAAATTTCCCGCGTTGTGGAGGATGGGGTACGGCGCGCTGCTTCGTCACCTGCCGCGAGGGTCGGGTGGTCGGCTACTACGTCCTGACCTCGGCCAGCGTCCAGTACGGCGACGTCACCGGCAAGGTGCGGCGCAACATGCCCGACCCGATACCGGTGATCCTGCTATCGCGGCTCCCAGTTCGTCAGTTGTCCCAGGCCTGCACCTGGTGGTGCCAGGCGATGCGGCCGCTGGCGATGCCCGCGATGCACATGCAAGTCACGCGGGTTCCGTCCGGGTAAGAGCACGCGAGCTCGAAGGCGATCCGGTCGGACGTTGCCAGGGCCGCGCGCACCTGGTGGGTCATGTCGCGGTCGCAGACGTCGGTGAGGTACTCGCTGATCGCCTCGGCGCCCGTGATCGTGCGCGGCCGGCGCGGCGGGTTGTCGTGGTCGACGACGACGATCTGGGCGTCGGGCAGGTAGCACGCGAGCTGGGCGGCCGTGTCGCGTCCTTCGAGGGCGGCGGTGAGGGCGGCGATGTCGAACGTCGCGGTCGTGGTGGTCATGGTGACTCCTTCTAATCGGTCCCTGATTGGGTTGGTGGAGTCCACCCTCGGCCTGCCGCGTCATCGCTGCGTCAAGCACGCGTGAACGCCGCAATTGTGGGCGATTCGGCCGCTGCGGACCCCGATCGTCGGGCGTAGCGTCCAATCGTGCTTCGGGTGCGTGTGTTCGGTGGGGTGGCCGCCGAGGTCGACGGCCGCGCTGTTCGGGAGCCGACGAGCCGTCGCGCGTCGGCGCTGTTGGGCTGGCTCGCGGTGCACCCCGGGTTGCACTCCCGCGCCGACGTAGCGGCCCGGCTCTGGCCCGACGTCGTGGACGCGAGCGCAAGGCAGAGCATGCGCAGCGCGCTGTGGTCGTTGCGCCAGGTGTTGGACTCCGATGCGCCCGCGGCTCTGATCACCACCCGTGACCGCGTCGGCCTCGCAGCGGGCACCGCGGTCGACGCGGTGGAGTTCGACGCCCTTGTTTCCGCGGGCCGGTTCGCGGACGCGGCAGCGCTGGGCGACGGCGAGTTGCTCGCCGGGGTCGACGACGAGTGGGCGCTGATCGCCCGCGACGAGCACCGGCTACGGGTCATCGAGGTGCTCGGCCGGGTGGCCGACGACACCAAGGATGCTGCCGCGGCGGCGGCGTTGGCCAGGCGGGCAGTCGCGCTTGATCCCCTGTCGGAGGAGGCTGGACGGTCGCTGATGGCCCGCCTCGACGCGATGGGAGACCGGCCGGCCGCCCTCGCCGCCTACCAGAGACTTGCCGCGCGTCTGCGACGTGAGTTGCGGGTTGCACCGTCCGAGCCGACGTGGCAGCTGGCGGAGAAGATCCGCACGCACATCGCACCTGCGCCTACCTCGCGGTCGCGACCCGGGCTGCTTCCGCTCGTGGGGCGGGAGGTCGAGCTGCGGTCGCTGGTCGATGCCTGGACCTCGGCCCGTACCGGCCGCGCCGGGCTCGCGCTGGTGCATGGCGACCCTGGCATGGGCAAAACCCGGCTGGTGACCCAGCTCGCGGACCACGCTGCGCAGGACGGCGCCGTGGTCGCGACGGGCGCGGCGCCGGATCTGGCTGGACCACCGCTTTCCCCGTGGGTCGAGGTGTGCGCGACGCTCGTGCGCAGCCTCGGCGAGCTGCCTGACTCGGCCTGGGTGCTCGCGCTGGCCGCGTTGCTTCCCGCGCACATTCGGCCCGGGGTGGCGGACGTGGCGCCCGGAATGGAGCAAGCGCGGCTGTCTGAGGCCGTCGTCGCCCTGTTCGATGAATGTGCGCGTCGCGGACCCGTGCTGGTCGTGCTCGAGGATCTGCACGCTGCGGACGAGGCAAGCTTGGCGATGTTGTCCTACGTCACCCGCCGGGTGGCCGATGCTCGCGTGCTCGTCGTCGCCACCCGGCGTGAGCGCCCCCTGCGGGATCGCCTGGTGACGCTCGAACACGCTTCCCGCCAGGGCGGCACCGTGCGCGCCGACGTCGCACTCGGCCCGTTGAACGACTCGGCGATCTCCGATCTCGCACGCGCGGTCGGCACCCTCACCGAGGAAGCCGTGAGCCGGGTCGTCGGCGCCGCGGACGGCAACGCCCTCCTCGCGGTCGAGGCCGCCCGGGCGCTGGTCATCGGAGACGCCCTCCCGGTGGGCCTGCGCGGCGCCGTGCGCGCGGCGAGTGCCCGCCTGACACCGGATGCTCGCGAACTCGTCCGCACGCTCGCCGTGGCGGGGCGGGACGTCGCGGCTGCCGAAGCGGCTGAGCGGGCCGGCGTCGCGCTCGCCGACGCCCTGACCCTAGC
>JALZBL010000276.1 GCA_030947395.1 Actinomycetota bacterium
GAGGCTGACCACCCAGGCCGGCCCGACCGGTGGATGCGGGCCGCTCGGTACGCCGGCTCCGACCGGCGCACTCGCACTGATCAGCCCGAGCCCGGCGAGCGCCACGGCGAGAGCGGCCGCAGTGAGCGCGAGAGCCGCTCGCGGCCGGGTCCGGCTCGCGCGGCGCCCGGATCGCATCCGATCATCTTTCCATGGGCGGTGGTCGCGCACCCGGCTGAGGTGCGACGCTGCGGTCACCGGGCGTGGGGGAGGATGCAGCGGTGAGTTTCAGTTATGCGTGCGCCGACCCGATCGAGCGAGCGTCCGGGCTGGCCGCGGCCGCCCGGGCGGTGTCCGGTGGCGAACTGGTGGTGCTGCCGACCGACACCTTGTACGGCATCGGGGCAGATGCCTTCGACTCCCGCGCCGTGGCCGACCTGCTGGCCGCCAAGGGCCGTGGGCGCGACATGCCGGTCCCGGTGTTGGTGGGGTCGTGGGAGACGATCGACGGGTTGGTCTCGTTCGTCCCCGAGCGGGTGCGCTCGCTGGTGGAGGCGTTCTGGCCCGGCGGGCTGACCCTCGTGGTGGAGCATGCTCCCTCCCTCGGCTGGGATCTCGGCGACGCCCGCGGCACGGTGGCCATCCGGATGCCGTTGCACCCGGTGGCGATCGAGCTGCTCACCGAAACCGGACCGATGGCGGTGTCGAGCGCCAACCGCTCAGGCCAGCCTCCGGCGGCCACCGTCGGCGAGGCCCAGGACCAGCTCGGGGACGCGGTGGCCGTCTATCTCGACGGCGGTCCGATTGCCGCCGCCGTAGCGTCGACGATCGTCGACATCACCGCCGAGGTACCGCGGGTGCTGCGCCTGGGTGCGGTGAGCCTGGCCGAGCTGCAGTCCGTCGTACCCGAGATCACCGGCTGAAGGTGCCGAGGAGCGCGCCCATAGGGCGGTAGCCTCGAACGAGTCCGAATCCCGGCCCAGGAGGAGACGCCCTACTCATGACCACACCCTTCTGGGGACCCGACTTCGACGCGCTGGCCGCGTTCGACCCCGAACTCGCCGACGTCGTCCTGGATGAGCTGACCCGGCTGCGCTCGGGCCTGCAGCTGATCGCCAGCGAGAACTTCACGTCACCCGCCGTCCTGGCCGCGCTGGGCAGCACGCTGAGCAACAAGTACGCCGAGGGCTATCCGGGCAAGCGGTACTACGGCGGCTGCGAGGTGGTCGATCGGGCGGAGAACCTCGCCCGGGACCGGGCCACGCAGCTCTTCGGCGCCGACCACGCCAACGTCCAGCCGCACTCCGGGGCCAGCGCCAACCTGGCCGTGTTCGGCGCCTTCCTGACGCCGGGGGACACCTTCCTGGGCATGAGCCTGCCCCAGGGGGGCCACCTCACCCACGGTACGAAGGTTTCCTACTCCGGCAAGTGGTTCCACGCGGTGGGCTACGGCGTGCGCCCGGACACCGAAGACATCGACTACGACCAGGTCCGCGACCTGGCCCGCGAGCACCGGCCCAAGGTGATCATCTGTGGCGGCTCGGCCATCCCGCGCCTGATCGACTTCGCCGCGTTCCGGGCGATCGCCGACGAGGTCGACGCGAAGCTGATGGTCGACGCGGCGCACTTCATCGGCCTCGTCGCGGGCCGGGCGATCCCGTCGCCGGTGCCTTACGCCGACGTGGTCACCTTCACTACCCACAAGGTGCTGCGCGGCCCGCGCGGCGGAATGATCGTCTGCAAGGCGGAGCACGCCGCGGCCATCGACAAGGCCGTCTTTCCGATGATGCAGGGCGGCCCGCTCATGCACTCGGTGGCGGCCAAGGCGGTCAACCTCAAGGAGTGCCTGACGCCGCAGTATCAGCAGTACGCGCGCCAGGTCATCGCCAACGCCCGGGCGCTCACCGCGGGGCTGGCCGAACACGGCATGCGCCCGGTCACCGGCGGCACCGACACTCACCTGGCCCTGCTCGACCTGCAGGGCACTGGCGTGAGCGGTCGCGACGCCGAAGCCCGCTGCAGCGCCGCCGGCATCGTGTTGAACAAGAACGCGATACCCAACGACCCGCAGCCGCCGTCGGTGGCATCCGGCATCCGGGTCGGGTCCCCGGCGGTGACCACGCAGGGCATGGGCGAGGCCGAGATGGCCGACGTCGCGGCGTTCATCGGGCAGGCGATCGCCACCGACGACGCCGGAGTGCACGCGACCATCCGCAAGGAGGTCGGCGAGCTCGTCGTCCGATTCCCGGCGTACCCCCGCGGCTGAGCGGATCACTGATCTCGCCGAGGTAGCCACATGCATCCGAGCCTGGAGTACGCCCTGGTCCTGCTCATCGCGGCGACCGGCAGCTTTCTGCTCACCCCGGTGGCCCGGCGCATCGCCCTGCGGTGGGGGGCAATCGCCCGGCCCCGCGACCGCGACATCCACGCCGTGGACACCCCGCGCCTCGGCGGGCTGGCCCTGCTCGGCGGGTTCTCCCTGGCCATCCTTGTCGCCCGGTCGTTGCCGACCCTGCACTCGACGTTCACCAACGGCAGTGAAGCCAGCGGTGTGCTGCTGGCCGGCACCATGCTCTGCGCCCTCGGGGCGCTCGACGACCGCTACGAGCTCGACTCGCTGACCAAGCTGGCCGGGCAGGTGGCGGCCGCTGGCGTGATGGTGCTGGTCGGCGGAGTCCAGTTGCTGCAGATCTCGTTTCCCTGGGGCAGCGCCAACACGATCTCGCTCGGTCCGGACAACGGGGTTCCCCTGACCATCCTGTTCACCGTGCTGGCCATCAACGCGGTGAACTTCATCGATGGCTTGGACGGCCTGGCCGCCGGGGTCACGGCGATCTCGGCGCTGGCCTTCTTCGCCTTCAGCTACCACCTGGCCGCAGTCTCCTACTACGATATCGCCGCCGCGCCCACGCTGCTGGCCGCAGCTCTGGCCGGGACCTGCCTGGGCTTCCTGCCGCACAACTTCGCCCCGGCGCGGATATTCATGGGTGATTCCGGCTCGATGGTCGCGGGACTGGTGCTGGCCGCGGTCGGGGTCACGGCCAGCGGCCGGGCCGATCCGCAGAGCCTGGGCACGTTGGTTTCGCTGCCGTTGGCGCTGGCGGTGCTGATTCCGTTCTCGGTGCTCGCCCTGCCCCTGGCCGACCTGGTGCTGGCCGTCGGGCGACGGGTGGGGCACGGGCGTTCACCGTTCTCCGCGGACAGGCAGCACCTGCACCATCGGCTGATGGAAATGGGGCACAGCCATCGTCGGGCGGTGCTGTTGCTCTACTTCTGGTCCGCCCTGGTCGCGTTCGGCGGCGTGGCGGTGACCTTCACGCGGGGACCGT
>JALZBL010000277.1 GCA_030947395.1 Actinomycetota bacterium
GGGGACACCACCTACGGAGCCGATCCGGTGCTGGCCGCCCGGCTCGGTCTGGCCCGTCAGTGGCTGCACGCTCGCGAGCTCGGCTTCACCCACCCCGGCAGTGGCCGGCCGGTGCGGTTCAGCTCACCGTTCGCGCCCGATCTCCGGCACGCCCTCGACGTCCTCGCCGCCGAGAGTTGACCGACCGCAACCGACCGGCGTGGCGCTGATCACCTGAACCGGTCGCCCCTGCCCCGGGGTCGAAATCGCCGCATCGCGGCGCGGGCGAACGACCTGATCCCGCCGAGATGAGCGCCCGGGCGATCCGCCCCTGTATCCCCAGGCGGGTCGCGGCGCCGGTGTCGGTGGGTGGGGGCAAGATGGGTGCTTCGCCGGGTGGTCGAGACTCGGTCAGCAGAGCGGAGAGACAGCGCGTCGTGAGTGCCGGATCGTCGAGCGAGCAGTTCGTGCACCTGCACGTGCACACCGAATACTCGATGCTCGACGGGGCCGCGCGGCTGGGCCCGCTGATGGCCGAGACCGCGCGGATGGGCATGCCGGCGCTCGCCATGACCGACCACGGCAACGTCTTCGGCGCGTACGACTTCTACCGGCAGGCCACCGCGGCCGGAGTCAAGCCGATCATCGGGATGGAGGCCTACCTGACCCCGGGCACCTCCCGGTACGACCGTAAGCGGGTGCGGTGGGCCGAGGGCGGCTCGAACGACGTCTCCGGTGGCGGCGCCTTCACCCACATGACCCTGCTGGCGGAGACGACGGCCGGGATGCACAACCTGTTCCGCCTGTCCTCGCGTTCGTCGCTCGAGGGTTTCTACTACAAGCCGCGCGCCGACCGCGAGCTGCTCAGCCAGTACGCCGGCGGCCTGATCGGGACCACCGGTTGCCCGTCCGGGGAGATCCAGACCTGGCTGCGAATCGGGGATTACGCCAAGGCGCGCGCCGCCGCGGCGGAGTTCCGTGACATCTTCGGCGGCGGCAACTTCTTCGTCGAGCTGATGGACCACGGCCTCGACATCGAGCGGGGGGTGACCGAGCAGCTCCTGCGCCTCGGCCGTGACCTGGAACTGCCGATGATCGCCACCAACGATCTGCACTACACCCACGCCGAGGACGCCGACGCGCACGAGGTGCTGCTATGCGTGCAGTCGGGCAAGACCATGGCCGATCCGACGCGGTTCCGGTTGGACGGCCGCGACTTCTACCTCAAGTCCCCGGCCGAGATGCGCTCCCTGTGGGCGGACAAGCACGACCTGGCCGAGGCCTGCGACAACACCCTGCTCGTCGCCGAGCGATGCGAGGTGCACTTCGACGAGACGGCCAACCTGATGCCGCGCTTCGACGTGCCGGCCGGGGAGGACGAGCGGTCCTGGTTCGTCAAGGAGGTCGAGCGCGGGCTGGTCCGCCGCTATCGCGCGGGCGTACCGGCCGACGTGCGTGCGCGCGCCGACTACGAGGTCGCGATGATCCTCGAGATGGGCTTTCCCAGCTACTTCCTCGTGGTGTCCGACCTCATCGCCTGGGCCCGCGCGCAGGGGATCCGGGTGGGACCGGGCCGGGGCTCCGCGGCCGGCTCGCTGGTCGCCTACGCGATGGGCATCACGGAATTGGATCCGCTGGTGCACGGCCTGCTGTTCGAGCGGTTCCTGAACCCCGAGCGGGTGTCCATGCCCGACATCGACATCGACTTCGACGAGCGCCGCCGCAACGACGTGATCCGCTACGTCAACGACAAGTACGGCGCCGACCGGGTGGCCCAGGTCGTCACCTACGGCACGATCAAGGCCAAGCAGGCGGTCAAGGACGCGTCCCGGGTGCTGGGCTACCCGTTCTCGATGGGCGAGCGCATCACCAAGGCCATGCCGACACCGGTGATGGGCAAGGACGTGCCGCTGGCCAAGATCTTCGACCCGGCCCATCCGCGCTACGGCGAGGGCGGGGAATTCCGCGGTCTCTACGGCGCCGACCCGGAGGTGGGACGGGTCGTCGACACCGCCAAGGGCCTGGAGGGGCTCAAGCGGCAGTGGGGTGTGCACGCCTGTGCGGTGATCATGTCCAGCGAGCCGCTGCTGGACCACATCCCGATCATGCGGCGCGAGCAGGACGGCGCGGTCATCACCCAGTTCGACTACCCGACGTGTGAGGCGCTCGGGCTGCTCAAGATGGACTTCCTGGGCCTGCGAAACCTCACCGTCGTCCAGGACGCCCTGGCCAACATCGAAGCCAATCGCGGCGTGAAGCTCGTCATCGAGGATCTCGACTTCACCGACCCCGCGGCCTTCGAGCTGCTCGGGCGCGGGGAGACCCTCGGGGTCTTCCAGCTCGACGGGGCGCCGATGCGCTCGCTGCTGCGCAGCATGCGCCCGGACTCCTTCGACGACATCACCGCGGTGCTGGCGCTGTACCGCCCGGGCCCTATGGCGGCCAACGCGCACAACGACTACGCCGACCGCAAGAACGGCCGCAAACCGGTCGTGGCCATCCACCCGGAGCTGGCCGAACCGCTGGCCGAGATCCTGGGCGAGACCTACGGGCTGGTCGTCTACCAGGAGCAGGTCATGGCCATCGCCCGCAAGGTGGCCGGCTACTCACTCGCCAGCGCGGATCTGCTGCGCCGGGCGATGGGCAAGAAGAAGAAGGCCGAGCTGGACGCCCAGTACTCCTCCTTCAATGCCGGCATGCTCGAACGCGGCTTCTCGGCCGGAGCGGTCAAGGCGCTCTGGGACACCCTGCTGCCGTTCTGCGACTACGGGTTCAACAAGAGTCACGGCGCCGGCTACGCCGTGGTGTCTTACTGGACGGCCTACCTCAAGGCGAACTATCCGGCCGAGTACATGGCCGCCCTGCTGACCTCGACCAAGGACGACAAGGACAAGTCGGCGATCTACCTGGCCGAGTGCCGCCGGATGGGGGTGCGCGTGCTGCCCCCATGCGTGAACTCCTCTGACGCCGAGTTCACCCCGACCGGCGATGACATCCGCTTCGGCCTGTCGGCGGTGCGCAACGTCGGGACGAACGTGGTGGCCTCGATCGCGGGCTCGCGGCGGGCCAAGGGGGCGTTCGCCGACTTCGCCGACTTCCTGCGCAAGGTCGACGCCGTCGCCTGTAACAAGCGCACCATCGAGTCGCTGATCAAGGCCGGAGCATTCGACTCCCTGGGCCACCCGCGGCGGGGGCTGATGAACGTCCACGAGCAGTCGGTGGACGCGGTCATCGACACCAAGCGGGCTGAGGCGGTCGGCCAGTTCGACCTGTTCGGACTCGGCGACGAAGCTCGCGGGACGGACAGTGACG
>JALZBL010000278.1 GCA_030947395.1 Actinomycetota bacterium
ACTAGGGCGTCCCACACGGTCACCGCGGCGCCCTGGCCGTCGGCTCTACCCCGGTCGGCGGCTCTACCCCGGTCGGCGGCTCTACTGCGGTCGGCGGCTCTACCCCGGTCGGCGCCGCCCCGGCGGTGGGTGCGTCCGGGCTCGCCGGGGTGATCCGGCGCCCGACCAGCACCCCATCGACGGCGGCGCGGACCTGTACGGCCAACTCGGACGCGGTCAGCGTGCCGTCGAGGATCACGTAGCGGCGCGGGTCGGCCTCGGCGTAGTTGCGAAACGCCTGCCGCACCCGCTCGTGGAAGGGGCCGGGTTCCTGTTCCAGCCGGTCGGCCACCCCGCGCCCCGACGCGCGGGCCAACCCGACCGCCACCGGGACGTCCAGCACGACGGTCAGGTCCGGCACCAGCGGCCCGACTGCCCAGCGGGACAGCCGGCGGACCTCGTCCACCGACAGCGACCGACCGGCGCCCTGATAGGCCAGGGAGGAATCGATGAAGCGATCGGTGAGCACGATCTCGCCGCGGTCCAGCGCCGGCTTGATCACGGTGGCCACGTGATGCGCGCGATCGGCCGCGAACAGCAGGGCCTCTGCTCGCTCGTCGAGCGGATCATCACCCTCGAGCAGGATCTGCCGGATCCGGCGCCCCGCCGGTGTCGCCCCCGGCTCGAAGGTCGTCGTCACCGCCAGGCCGTCGTCGCCGAGGGTGCGGGCCAGTTCGGTGATCTGCGTCGACTTCCCGGCGCCCTCGCCGCCTTCGAACGCGACGAGCACCCCACCGGTCTCCAGCCGGCGGCGGCGAGCACCGTCGCGGCGGAAGGTGGTGCTGACGTCGGTCCAGACGGACACCCGGCCGCGGTCGTCCATCAGGCGGTAGGAGAAGACGCCCGCGCCCGCTGCGAGCAGGCCGCCCAACGCGAGCACGATGCGGGTGCCGTCGACGGTGATGCTCGCGCCGAAGGCCGTCGCGCGGTGCTGACCGACCGCGCCGACGATGAACGGCACCGCCGACAGGCTGAGGATCAGCACGATCCGAACCAGCGACTGGATGAACGCAAACACCCGGCCCCGCATGTCGTCGCCGACCTCGGTCCCGAGCAGGGTGATCCCGGACAGGAACGCCACTCCCCCACCGAACCCGACGCCGACGACGACGATGATCGCCAACGCGACGTGCGGAGCCAGGGACGTGAGCACCAGGCAGAACCCGGCCAGCACGATGGCCAGGCCGAACACCCGCCGCCGCGACATCTCCCGGGCCACCTTGGGGGCCAGGGCCATCCCCAACCCGAGGCCGACGAACACCGCGCCGAAGAGCACGCCGTACGCGGCGTTGCCGCCCCCCAGGCTGATGACGTACGTGCGACCGGCACCGATCACGCCACCGCCGGCCGCGAACGCGCCCATGATCCCGACGATGATGCCGCGCAGCAGCTTCGACGTCCGCAGGAACTGACCACCCTCGCGCAGCATCGACCAGACGCCCGGCTGCTCCGTGCGATGGGTCGGGTCGGCCTGGCCGGTGCCCTCGGTGCGGCGCCTGCGGCCGGCGCCGTCGTGGCTGGTGCTGATCTCGCGCACCGTCCAGACCACCACGCCGGCGATCAGGAAGGTGGCGGCGTCGAAGTAGAGGGCCAACCCGATCTGGGATATGTGCAACCACGTCTGACCCTGGCCGATGAACAGCGCCAGCCCGGAGAAGAGGGCGGCGGCCGCGACCGGAGTCAGGCCATAGGTAGTGACCAGGCCGAGCTGGTTGGCCGCCTCGACCTGGTTGCGTCGCACCAGGTTGGGCACCGACGCGTCCTTGGCCGGGTTCCAGAACAGGCTCACGCATTCGACCAGGAAGCTGGCCACGTAGAGGGTGGTCAACTTGTGCGCGTTGGTCAGGTCGAGGCTCAGCGACACCGGGATGGCGAGGAAGAGCACGAAGCGCAGCAGGTCGGAGAAGACCATCGTGTGACGCCGGTCGAACCGATCGGCGAATGCTCCGGCCAACGGGCCGAGCACGATGCTCGGCAGCAGTCGCACCACCAGCACCAGGCCGAGGGCATAGTTCTGGCCCTGGTAGGAGGTGGCCAGGCTGGCGGCGAGGGCCGTCGTGGCCAGCAGGCCCAGCCAGTCGCCCAGGCTCGACAACGCGGTGGCGTACCAGATCCGGCGGAAGCCGCGCGTGCGCAGGACTGCGCGCAGTGCGGCCAGCGAGCTGCCGCTCACCGCGAGCTGATCCTCGGCGCGCACGCCGAACCCGCCGGGGGTGTCCGGCGGCTGGGGCGAGGGAGTGCTTATCCGGACTCCTCGAGGAGGGCGGGCCGAAGGTCAAGGGTATCGGCGGCACCGACGATCACGACGCGCCGACCGCACCGCCGGCGGCTACCGCGTCGGGGGCGCCGTGCCGTCGAGCACGCGCTGCAGGCCGCGGGCCAGCGTCGCGCGTTCGGCGTCGCTCAGTCCGGTCAGCAGGCCCGACTCCACGTCCAACAACTCGGTCAGGGCGGAGTCCACCCGGCTGCGGCCGGCGGCGGTGAGCTGGACCCGGATTACCCGCCCGTCCTGGGGATCGGGCCGGCGCTGCACCAGCTGCCGCTCGACCAGGATGTCCAGGCGGTTGGTCATCGTGCCCGAGGTGACGTGGGTCTGGCCGATCAGCTGCCCCGGGGTCAGGTCGTAGGGCTCTCCGGCCCGGCGCAGCGCAGCCAGGACGTCGAACTCGTACGGACGCAGCAGGTGCTCGGCGAAGATGCGCTTTCGCCGCGCGGCGAGCAGCTCGGCCAGGCGGGTGACCCGGCTCAGGACGAGCAGCGGCGCCGAGTCGAGGTCTGGTCGCTCGCGGCGCCACGCGGCCACGATGCCGTCGACGTCGTCGGGCACGAGGCGATCGTACGGAGTCTCTTGACATCAAGCGATATCGTCTCGACGTCGAGATTTCCGGGTTTCCGGGATTCCCGGATAATCCGGATGGGAGCGGCGATGTTTCAGTGGCAGCCGGAGCAGTACCTGCGCTTCAACTGGGAGCGGGGCCGGCCGTTCGTCGACCTGATCGCCCGGATCGGCGCCGAGCAACCGCGGCGCGTGCTCGACCTGGGCTGCGGCGACGGCGGCTTCACTGCGTGGCTGGTCCGGCGCTGGCCGACCGCCGAGGTGCTCGGCATCGACTCCTCAGCCGAGATGATCACCCGTGCCGCCGAGCACGCCGGAGATCGCCTGAGCTTCCGGCTCGGTGACGTCCTCGAGTGCCAACCCGACCCCGCTTACGACGTGGTGCTGGCCAACGC
>JALZBL010000279.1 GCA_030947395.1 Actinomycetota bacterium
GGCATCGGCCACCCCGGCCGAAGCCGCAGGCTCGCCCGGCGCCGGCTCGGCGGCCGTGGTTCGGCGGGTGTGGCCGTCACTAGACACGACGCACCTGCCCATCGTGGATGTCGTACCGCGCCCCGACCAGCCGCGCCGGCACGTCGTCGGCCACGGCGGCGGTCACCAGGACCTGCTCGGCCCCGACGGCCACCGTCGCCAACTGCTCGCGCCTGGAGCCGTCGAGTTCGGCAAAGACGTCATCGAGGATCAACACCGGCTCCGCGCCATCCGAGCGGAGTAGGTGGTAACTACCGAGGCGCAAGGCGAGGGCGGCCGACCACGACTCTCCGTGGCTGGCGTAGCCGCGGACCGGCAGTTCCCCCAGAGTCATGACCACATCATCGCGGTGCGGTCCGACGAGTGTCACCCCCCGCTCGACCTCGGCCGGGCGAATCCGCACCAGTTCCGCGCGCAGGGCGGCGGCCAGGACCGCCTCGTCCCTGGTGCCGGCGACGACGTGCGGATCCGGCAGGGACGCGGCGTAGCTCAGCGTGAGTGGTGCCGACGATGGTGCGACCTGGGCGTAGGAGTCAATGATGGGTTCGCGGAGGTCGTCGAGCAGGCGCAACCGTCCGGCCAGCAGCACCGAACCGTGCTCGGCCAGGTGGTCGTCCCACACGTCGAGGGTCCGCAGGTCCCCGGTAGCACCGGCCCGGCGGGCATTGCCGGCGGTCTTGAGCAACGCCGCCCGCTGCCGCAGCACCCGGTCGTAGTCGGTGCGGACCCCGGCGAAGCGCGGCGAGCGCTGCACGAGCACATCGTCAAGGAATCGCCGGCGCTCACTGGGGTCGCCGCGCACGATGGCCAGGTCCTCCGGCGCGAACAGCACAGTCCGCAGTGCACCGAGCACGTCGCGGGCCCGGGTGACTGGAGATCGGTTCAGGCGGGCCCGGTTCGCCTTGCCGGGTGCTATCTCGATCTCGACCTGCAACTCCCGGCCGTCATTCACCACCGCCGCCGCCACGGTGGCGTGGCCTGCCCCAACCCGTACCAGGGCGCCATCACTGGCCACCCGGTGGCTGCCCAGGGTGGCCAGGTAGACCAGCGCCTCGACCAGGTTGGTCTTGCCTTGGCCGTTGGCCCCGACGAGCACCGACGGACCGGGCGTGAAGGCCACGTCGGCACTCGTCCAGTTGCGGAAATCGGTGACGCTCAGGTGCCGGACGTACACCGGTCACCGGCCTCGGGTGGGCCGTCTTTGGTTCGGTACGTCGCCTGGGCCGCCGGACGGGCAAGGCTGCGCCGAATGGCCCCGGGCCAGAGGGCCCACCCCCCGGATCGACCGATGGGCGGCCGGTGGCCGGTCAGGCTTCGTTTCCGGGCACGGAGTCACCGGAACCGACTCCGCTGGCCGACTCGGCGTTGCCCTCGGCCGAGGTCACCGCGTGGCCGCCGAACTGGTTGCGCAGCGCGGCGACCAGCTTCATTGCCGGTGAGTCGTCCTGGCGTGAGGCGAACCGGGCGAACAGAGCGGCGGTGATCGTCGGCAGTGGCACGGCGTTGTCGACCGCTGCCTGCACGGTCCACCTGCCTTCGCCGGAATCGGCGGCGTAGCCCCGGATCTGGGCCAGGCCCGGATCTTCCTTCAGGGCGGCTACCGCGAGGTCGAGCAGCCAGGACCGGATGACCGTGCCCTCACGCCACGCGTCCATGGTCTCGGTGACGTTCGCGACGATGGGCGAGGCGGCCATAAGCTCATAACCCTCGGCGTAGGCCTGCATAATTGCGTACTCGATGCCGTTGTGCACCATCTTGGTGAAGTGTCCGGCACCGACTCCGCCGGCGTGCACGTAGCCCGACTCGCCCTCCGGCTTGAGGGTGTCGAAGATCGGTTGGACGGCGGCGATGTGGTCCTCGGACCCACCGGCCATGAGGGCGTAACCGTTCTTCAGTCCCCAGACCCCACCGGAGACACCGCAGTCCACGAATCCGATGTCCTTCTTGGCCAACGCGTCGGCGTGCCGCTTGTCGGCGGTGTACTTCGAGTTCCCGCCGTCGATGACGATGTCGCCGGGACTGAGCGACTCACCCAGGGCCTCGATCGTGGCCGAGGTGGGGTCGCCGGCCGGAACCATCACCCACACCACCCGCGGAGCCGACAGCTTGCCGACCAGTTCCTCGAGCGACTCGACGTCGCGTGGGGCGCTCGGTGAACGGTCGTAACCGATGACGGTGTGACCGCCGTGGCGCAGCCGTTGCGCCATGTTCCCGCCCATCTTGCCCAGGCCGATGAGTCCGAGTTCCATGCTTGCCGCCTTCCGCCGTCGCCTTACTTGGTGGGTGAGTAAGGCGTTGTCCGAAACCTACCGCGCGCCGGGAGGCGATCAGCCGGGCAGGCGCACCGGCATGATCAGGTACGTGTAGGGCGGGGGTTCGGCGCCGGCCGCGCGGATCACCGCCGGCTTGCTGGCCGTGGTGAAAAGTAACCGGGCGGTTGCGGAGTCGAGCGCGGAAAGCCCGTCGAGCAGGAAGCCCGGATTAAACGCGGTGGTGATCTCCTCGCCGTCGAATCCTGCTTCGAGTTGTTCCTCGGCCCGACCCTCGTCCTCACCGCCCGCCGACAGTCCGACGGAGCCGTCGGTGAAGTCGAGGCGCACCGGCGTACCGCGTTCGGCCACGAGGGAGACCCGCTTCACGGCGTCGACCAGCGGCGCCACCTCGACCTCGGCGGTGACAGTGAACTCACTCGGCAATAGGGACCGGTACGGCGGGAACTGGGCGTCCAGCAGGCGGGTCGTGCTGCGTCGGCCGGTGCTGGCGAAGCCGATGATGCCCTCGCCGACGCCGCTGGAGGACAACGCGATCGTGACGGTGGAGTCCGAAGTGAGGTTTCGTGCTGCCTCGGCCAGGGTGCGGGCCGGCACGAGCACCTGCACCGGCGCTGCGGCGGGCTCGACCGGTTGCCAGGCGATCTCCCGCACGGCGAGGCGGTACCGGTCGGTCGCGGCCAGGGTCAGCCGGTCACCGTCGATCTCCAACCGCACCCCGGTGAGCATGGGCAGGGTGTCGTCGCGCCCGGCGGCCACCGCGACCTGGGCGACGGCCTGGGCGAACACCGCGCTGTCGACGGTGCCGGCGGTCGTCGGCATCGCCGGCAGCCTTGGGTAGTCCTCGATCGGCATCGTCGGCAGAGTGAACCGGGCGGTGCCGCACGAGATTGTGACGCGGGAGCCGTCGACGGCCACGTCCACCGGATGCGGTGGCAAGGCGCGGGTGATGTC
>JALZBL010000280.1 GCA_030947395.1 Actinomycetota bacterium
GAGCACGATCTCCATGCCACGCCTCCTGTCGCTCGGCGCGGGAAGACCGCGTCCGGCAGTTGGGCGGTGAGCAAGCGCTAAACCTTCAGTTCACTCACCAATAGGCGGGCGGCGTTGCCCAGGTAAACGAGCTGAGGATATCGGAGTGCTGAGCCCGGGGAAACCGCTTGCACCACGCCGGAGCTGATTGAGGTCTTCGCCACAGCCCGCCGGGCGGCCGGGTGGCGCGAGAACGGGCCGCCCTGCCCGCTCGATCTGCCACGATGAGCCGGTGAACCCCCCGTCGGTCGCTGAACCCCTCGGCACCGTGGCGGCGCCGGAGAGCGGCGAGCTCGGCCGGGTCGCGATCATCGCCACGCTGGCCACCGCGGTCCTCGCGGTCGCCGCCGGAATCGGCCCCGGCGCGTTGATCGCCGGGGTCGCTCTGCTTCAGGCGGCTCTCGTCGTCGGCGGGGTGCTGGCAACCGGGTTGCCCGGGCGCTGGGGTGGCCTCGTCATCGCCGGCGCGGCCGCGGGGGGCGCCGACGTCGCCGTCGCCGCGTGGCCGACCAGCGCGCTGTCGCCCCTGCTGGCCGTCTTGGGGCTCGCGACGCCGGTGATGTTCATCCACCAGCTCGCCCGGGGCGTCGTCCGTGCCAGGGTGGTGGAGTCGCTGTCGGCGATCGCCTTGCTGGTCGTCGCGGCAGTGGCGCTGACCGCATACGTGCAGCTGCGCAACGAGTACGGCGGGCGGGCGATGGTCCTGGGGTCGGTACTCGCCATCGGGGCGGCCCTCGTCGCCGGGGCGCTCGCCGACCTGGTCTGGTGCCGCCCGCGGCTGGACCCGCAGGTGAATCGCGGAACACCGGCCCTGGTTGTCGGGCTCGCCGTCGGGGGCGCTGCCGCCTGGCTGATCCTGCGCGGCCACGCGGGCGCTACCGCCGGCTTCCACGGGACGCGCGCCGCTGCGCTTGGCGCGGGGTTGGGAGTGCTCACGGCGTTCTTGTCGGCGGCCACCGGCTTCGCCACGCACGGTCTGGTTGTGGACGCCGCAACCCAGCCGAGCGATTTCGCCGTCGTCCACCAGCCGGTGCCGTGGCTGCGGCCGGCTCCGATGGCGCTGTTACCGATTGCCCTGCTGGCCCCGGTCGCGTACGCCCTCGCCCTCGCCCTCGGATGAGCATGGGCCGCCCGGCGTACGCCGGCGGCCGGCGCCGACGCTGGCCGTACGTCCTTGTTTTCATCCTCGTCTTTCTGGTCTTCGTCTTCGTGGTCGCCGACCGGATCTCGGCCTCGGTCGCCCAGGATCGCGTCGCGAACAAGCTGGCCGGACAACGTCCGTTCACGGGCCGCCCGAAGGTTCGCATCCGCGGCTTCCCGTTCCTCGTCCAGGCCGGCCGCGGTCATTACGACGACATCGAGGTGTCCGGTCCGGGTCAGCCGGTCGGGCCGCTGGGCGCGGTTTTCATCGTGGCGCAGTTGCACGGCGTACATCTGCCGGTGTCACAAGCAGCGTCCGGCGGTGACGATCCGGTTCCCGTCGATCGGGCCGATGTGGCCGTGCGCGTATCACTCGATGCGCTGGCCGCGGCAAGTGGCGTCGACTCGCTGCAGTTGCGTGCTTCCGGCGACCAGCTCATCGCCCGCGCGCCGGTCGACGTGCCAGGCCTCGGCTCGGTCGACGTCGAGGCCACGGGCGCCCTCGCGCCGGCGGGTGGCCGCGTCGTGGCCACCCTGACCTCGGTACGGGGAGTTTCGGCCGAGCTCCCGCCCGGCACCGAGGCCGCAGTGCGCCGGGCACTGCGGGTGGTGGTACCGGTCGCCGGGCTGCCCTTCGACGCCCGGGCCGTGTCGGTGACGGTGGAAGGGGGAGCCGTGGTCATCTCCGGGTCGGCGACCGGGGTGGTCCTCAGCTGAGCTCGCTCGTCCGGTGACCGCCGATGGGAGCGGCCCACCTGGCGGGTTGGGCGGCCAGCGGGCCGGGCCGCTACGCTCACCCTCATGAGCCTGTTGCTCACCTCCCGCCGCGCGGTCGACCTGTGCCGCGTGGGCAGCTGCCTGTGTCGCTGACCTGACGCGAGGACTCCACCGCCCGGCCGACTCCCCGGCGCCAGTGCGGCGCGGGAACCTGGGCCGAATTCGTGGAACGCATCGCCCGTAGCCCTCGTGGGGACGGTGGAACCGATCCCCGGCCGGCGCGCGCCGCACGCATCAACCACCCTGAACCCGCAATCGATCCAATTGGAGAAACCATCATGAGTCGTACTGACTCCCTCGTCTCGGCCGACTGGGCCGAGACGAACCTCAACACCGACGGCGTCGTCTTCGTCGAGGTCGACGAGGACACCTCGGCCTACGACGGCGGCCACCTGCCTGGCGCCGTCAAGTTGGACTGGAAGACGGAGTTGCAGGACCAGGTCCGCCGGGACTTCGTCGACAAGGAGCACTTCGAGGCCCTGCTGTCGGCCAAGGGCATCAGCAACGCCGACACGGTCGTGCTTTACGGCGGCAACAACAACTGGTTCGCGGCTTACGCGTACTGGTACTTCAAGCTCTACGGCCACGACGACGTCAAGCTGCTCGACGGGGGTCGCAAGAAGTGGGAGCTCGACGGCCGCGAACTGTCCAAGGACGAAGTCTCGCGCGCCGGAACGTCCTACCAGGCCAGGGAGCAGGACCCGTCGATCCGCGCCTTCCGCGACGAGGTGCTGGCCGCGATCGGCAAGCAGAACCTGATCGACGTGCGCTCGCCGGACGAGTTCAGCGGCAAGCTGCTGGCACCGGCCCACCTGCCGCAGGAGCAGTCCCAGCGCGGCGGGCACATCCCCACCGCGTTGAACGTGCCGTGGAGCAAGGCGGCCAACGAGGACGGCACCTTCAAGTCCGACGACGACCTCCGCGCTCTGTACGGCGGGGTCGGCCTGGACGAGGCGAAGGACACTATCGCCTACTGCCGCATCGGTGAGCGCTCCTCGCACACCTGGTTCGCGCTGCACGAGCTGCTCGGTCACCCGAACGTCAAGAACTACGACGGGTCGTGGACCGAGTACGGCTCGCTGGTCGGCGTGCCGGTCGAGAAGGACGTCTGAGCCATGTGCGGAGCCCCGCCCCAGGCGCCCGAGCTGCCCGCGCACGTTGACCTCACCAAGGAGACCGTGATCTACGGCAAGGTCGTGCGCGAAGGCGCTGAGGTGCCGTCGGCCTACGTCCGGCTGCTCGACAGCGGCGGCGACTTCACCGCGGAGGTGATCACCAGCGCGACCGGTGACTTCCGCTTCTACGC
>JALZBL010000042.1 GCA_030947395.1 Actinomycetota bacterium
GTCGGGCCCCGCTGGCCGAGCACCGCGGCCAGGTTCGCCGCCGTGGCCGTCTTCCCCACCCCACCCTTGCTGCTGCAAACGGCAAGCCTCATGGGATTCGAGGCTACGGCGCGGGTGTTACCCCTGCGCACCGGAACTGGATCGTCTGACCGGGCAGCAGTTGGGCCACGGCGTCGGTGTCGCGGTCGGCGACTACGGCGATCACCGGGTAGCCGCCGGTGACCGGGTGATCAGCCAGGAAGATCAAGGGCTGGCCGGACGGTGGTACCTGCACGGCGCCGCGGACGATCCCCTCGCTCGGCAGTTCCTTTCCTACCGCCCGGGCGAGCGATGGCCCGGCCAGTCGCACGCCGACCCGGTCGAGGTCCGCACTCACCCGCCACGGCGACCCGATGAGTCGGGCCGGGTCGGCGAACCAGTCCCACCGCGGCCCTTGGTGTACGGCGAGCCGGATGGGACCGGACGGAGGCGGATGAGGCGGCACCAGGTCGATGCTCGGCAGACCCGTTACGTCCTGGCCGACCGCCAGATTGTCCCCCGGGCGCAACGGCGGTGGTCCGAGGGCGGCCAGGACGTCGTAGGACCGGCTGCCCAGGACCGCTCGAACGTCGATGCCACCACGCACGGCGAGGTAGCTGCGCAGGCCCCGCTCCGGGCGCCCGATCTCGAGGACGGCGCCCGGATCGAGTCGAAGTGTCGCGCCGGTTGCCGTTGGGGCACCGTCGATGAGAACCGGTCCGGCGCCCCCCGCTACGCAGACCAGGTGCCGCTGGTCGGCGCGGATCCGCAGGCCGCCCAACGTCACCTCCAGGCCCGCGGCTCCGGCGCGGTTGCCGACCAGGCGGTTCGCCAGGGCCAACGATGCGCGGTCGGCGGCCCCGGACGGGCTCACCCCCAGGTGGGCCCACCCCGCTCGGCCGCGGTCCTGCACGGTGGCCAGCAGCCCGGTGGCCAGCACCTGCAGGCTCACCGGGTCACTCCTGACTCGCGGCCCGGAAGCGGACCACGGTCCCGGGAAGTAGGAGAGCCGGCGGATCGCGCTCGGCGTCCCATAGCCGAGCGCCGGTATGGCCGATGAGTTGCCATCCGCCCGGCGACGCGCTGGGGTACACCGCCGAGTACCCGTCGGCCAGGGCCACCGTGCCGGCCGGGACCCGCGTGCGCGGTTCCCGGCGCCGGGGCACCTTCAGCCGCGCATCGCCGCCGATCAGGTAGGCGAAGCCCGGGGCGAAACCGCAAAAGGCCACCGTCCAGTCGGTGCCGACGTGGGCGGCGACGACCTCGACCCGCGTGAGGTCGGTGGCCGCCGCCACCGCGTCGAGGTCCTCGCCGTCGTACTCGACCTCGATCTCCACCGGCCCCCGGCCGTGGGCTGGCTCACTCGAGCGGTCCGGTACAGGGTCGAGGCGGCTGATGTGCTCGCTGACCGCGGTCGGGTCGATCGGGCGGTCCGCCCGCACGAGCACCGTTCGGGCGCTCGGCACGAGGTCCACCGTGCCGGGGACGGGAGCGCCCCGCAGGGCGGCTACCAGGGCGACCACCCGGGGCAGGTCCTCGACCTCGACCAGCACCGCTCGTTCGCCGTAGGCCAGCACGCGCACCGGGTCACGCCTCGACGAACGCGCGCACCGTTACGCCGGCGGCGGCCAACTGCGCCCGGACGGCGCGCGCAATCGCGACCGCGTCCGGTGTGTCACCGTGCAGGCAGATCGACTCGGCCGCGACGGCGATCGCGGACCCGTCGCTCGCCTCCACCGTCGCGGTGGTGACCATCCGGACCACTCGGGCGGCTACGACCTCGGGGTCGGTGAGCACGGCGTCGGGCTCGGTCCGTGGCGTCAGGGTGCCGTCGGGCCGGTAGCTGCGATCGGCGAAGGCTTCCGGCACTGCGCGCAGCCCGGCTGCGGTGGCCCGCGCCAGTACCGCCGATCCGGGTGGGCCCAGCAGCGCCAACGACCGGTCGTGCGTCGCGACTGCCTCTACGACCGCACCCGCCTGGTCCCCGTGGCTGACCAGTGCGTGGTACAGCGCACCGTGCGGTTTGACGAAGCGCACCCGCGCACCGGCCGCGTGGGCCATGGCGGCGAGGGCGCCCAGCTGGTACAGCACGTCCGCCGCCAGGTCGTCCGCGGCCACGTCCATGAAGCGTCGTCCGAAGCCGGCGAGGTCGCGATATCCCACCTGGGCCCCGATCGTGACGCCGCGCGCCGCCGCCACCGCGCAGGTCCGGCGCAGGGTGAGCGGGTCGCCGGCGTGGAAGCCGGCCGCGACGTTGGCGCTGGTGATCAGGCCCAGCAGCGCGTCGTCGTCACCGAGGGTCCAGCGCCCGAACGATTCGCCGACATCGGCGTTGAGGTCGATCCGCACGAGCACCCCCTCGGCTGGCCTGCGAGCATAGGCTGAACCGGTGTCAGGGCCGCCGGAACTGATGAACGCGTTGCGCGCGCGTGGCCTACGGTTCACCACTCAGCGTCAGCAGGTCCTGGTCGCCGTGCGCGAGCTCGGCCACGCCACCCCAGAGGAGGTTTCGGCCCGGTTGCCCGAGGTCGACCTGACCACCGTCTACCGCACCCTGCAATTGCTCGAGGAGATCGGGCTCCTGGCCCACACGCACCTCGGGCACGGGGCGCCGTCCTACCGCCCGTTCGACGATCACCACATCCACCTCGTCTGCCATCAGTGCGGGGCGGTCTCCGACGCCGATCCCGGGATGGTCGACCCACTCACCCGGCGACTGGCTGATCAGCAGGGATTCGCCGTGGACCTCGCCCATTTCACCGTGTTCGGGCGGTGCGCGCGCTGCACGGCCGACGCCGGAGCGGCCGTTGCGCAGGAACCGTCGGCACCCGGGCGGGAACAATCGCAAACCCGGGCGGGAACAATCGGCGCCCGCGCGGCGATGACCTAGTCGTGAAGGTCTCCACTGCCGAATCCCCGCTGCTCGACCTACCCGGCGCCGTGGGCGCCACCGGTGTCGACGCCGGTACGGCGTGGCACTACGGCGACCCGCTGGGCGAGCAGCGCGTGCTGGCTTCCGGCGCCGGGCTGATCGACCGGTCGAACCGGCCGGTCGTCGTCGTCTCCGGAGTGGACCGGTTGGGCTGGTTGCACTCGATCTGCTCTCAGCACGTCAGCCAGCTGGCCGAGGGCGCTTCGACGTCGGCCCTCGTCCTGTCGCCGCACGGTCACGTCGAGCAGGACTGGCGCCTGAGCGAACTGGGCGGCCAGGTGTGGATCGACGCCGAACCGGGCCACGGCGATGATGCCATGGCGTACCTGCAGAAGATGATCTTCATGAAGCGCGTGGAGCCGGTCGACGTCTCCGCCGGGTGGGCGCTGCTGTCGCTGCTGGGCACGACGGCCGCCCCGATCCTGGTCACCGCGGGTTACCCGGTGCCCACCGTGCCGCGGACGGCGCTGAGCGGACCGGACGGCGGCTTCGTGCGCGCCGTCGAGGGCGGCTTCGATCTGATGGTCGCGCGCTCGGCTCTGCGCGGTGTCGCCCGTGAGCTGATCGCGGCCGGCGCCACCCCGGTCGGGGCCTGGGCCGCCGAGGCCCGCCGGGTCGAGCGTCGCGAGCCCCGCCTGGGTCTGGAAACCGACCACCGCACCATCCCGCACGAGATCGGGCTGATCGGCGTATCGGTGCACCTCGACAAGGGCTGTTACCGCGGCCAGGAGACGGTGGCTCGGGTGCAGAACCTGGGCCGTCCGCCGCGCCGCCTGGTTCTGCTGCACCTGTCCGGCGAGCGCGAGGAACTGCCCGAGCCGGGCACGCCGGTGCAGTCCGACGCGCGCCCGGTCGGCTTCCTCGGCACGGCGGTACACCACCACGAACTCGGCCCGATCGCGTTGGCCGTCGTCAAGCGCAACCTGACCAACGACGCGCCGCTCGAGGTCGGCGGCCATACCGCGGCCATCGACCGCGGCTGACCGCCTTCCGCGCATGGCAGGGTGAGCGCCATGCGCATCCTCGTCACCGGCAGCCGCGGCAAGGTCGGTCGGGCTACCGTCACCCACCTAGTGGCCACCGGACACGACGTGCGGGCCACCGATCTGGGGCGCCCAACCTACGAGCGCCGGGAGGACGGGGCGCCGCCGTACGTGCAGGCCGACCTGACCGATGCTGGCGCGGCCTTCGCCGTGGTTGGCGGCTGCGACGCGGTCGTGCACGCCGCGGCGATTCCCGAGCCGACGCAGAACGTGCCACACGAGGTTTTCGGCAACAACCTGATGTCGCTGTTTAACGTGATCGAGGCCTGCGTGCGGCTCCAGGTGCCGCGCCTGGTCAACATTTCCTCCGAGACCGTTCCAGGCATGTTCTTCGCCGAGCGTCCGTTCCCGCCCACCTACTTCCCGATCGACGAGGACCACCCGGTCTCGCCCCAGGATCCCTACGCCTTGGCCAAGCACTTCGGCGAGCAGCTGTGCGCCGCGGCCACCCGGCGCAGCGACCTGCGCTGCATCACGATCCGGCCCACGTGGGTCCAGGACGAGTCCAGCTACGCCCGCAACATCGGCCCCCAGGTGCGAGCGGCCCGGGCCGGTACGCCCGAGGCAAGCCCGAACGGCTGGTCCTACATCGACGTCTACGACCTGGCCGGGGCGATCCGCCTGGCCGCCGAGTCCGACCTCCCGGGCCACGAGGTTTTCTACATCGCCTCACCCGACGCCCCCGCCATCGCCGACACGGCCGCCGCTCTGCGCGAGCAGTACCCGCAGGTCGAGCTGCGACCCTTGCCACGTCCGGATGCCGCGGGCACGTCGACGGTCAAGGCGCGGCGCCTGCTGGGCTGGGAGCCCACCCGCAGCTGGCGTGACTACCTGGACGACGAGGGGCGGTGAGGCATGGTTGGCCCCATAGCAGGGACGACACGCCGGTCGGATCCCTGCTACGAGGCCAACCATCGGAGCCTACGGGCCGAGTCAGACCCCGACGAGCTCCCGTTCGCCTTGGGTCTCCGGGGGCCGCGGGGTGTCGTCGTCGGCTTCCGGCGGCTCGATGGAGACCTGCGGCGTGATCTTGTCCAGCGCCTTGGGGTACCACCAGTTGCCCCGTCCGATCAGGTGCATCAGCGAGGGGACGATCATGGTGCGGACGATGAACGCGTCGAGGAAGATCGCGCTGGCCAGCCCGATGCCGAACAGCTTGATCACCCGTCCATCGCCGAGGATGAAGCCGCCGAACACGGCGATCATGATCAGCCCCGCGGCCGTTATGATGCCGCCGGTTTCGGCCTGACCTACGGTGACCGCCCGGTGGTTGTCGCGGGTGTGCACCCATTCCTCGTGCATGCGGCTGACCAGGAAGACCTGGTAGTCCATCGACAGGCCGAACAGCACCGCGAAGAAGATCACCGGCGCGAACGCCTCGATCGGGCCGCCGGCTCCGACGCCGACGGTGTCGCCGAACCAGCCCCACTGGAAGATCGCCACCACGATGCCGAACGACGATCCGGCGGCCAGCAGGTTCATCGCGGCCGCGGTGAGCGGGATGACGATGCTGCGGAAGGCGACCATGAGCAGCAGGAACGACAGTCCGACCACGGCCAGGATGAACAGCAGCATCTTGGCCGAGAGGACCTTGGTGAAGTCGACGTAGACCGAGGTCAGGCCGTAGACGTAGATGCGGTTGGAGCTGCCCCGGTACAGCGAGGGCAGCACGTCGCCGCGTAGCGCGTGCACCAGGTCGCTGGTCTTGACGTCCTGAGGGCCGGTGATCGACTTGAACCCGACGAACGCGATCTGCCGGGTCACCGGGACCGGTGTCACGCTGCCCTTGTCCACGTCGGCGACGTTCTTCAACGTGTCCGCCACCTTGGCCAGGTAGGCCGGGTCGGCCGCGCCGGGTCCGTTGACCACAAGCTGCAGCGTGGAGTTGTATCCCTTGCCGAACGCGCTCTGGATCAGGTCGTAGCCGCGGCGAGTCGTGCTGCCGGATGGGTCGTTGCTCTGATCGGCGTGGCCGAGGCGCATCGAGAAGAACGGCAGAGCCAGCACCACGATGAGCGCGCCCGCGCCGACGGCGAACAGTGCCGACCGGCGCTGGATCAGCTCGGCCCACCGGGTCCAGAACGGGGCCCGGGTGCTGTGTTCGCTCCGCGCGGCCAACCGGCGGCTGACCGGGCGCACGGCCCACTGGAGCAGGTAGAGCACCCAGAAGATGAAGCACACCGGCGGGATCACGCACAGCAGGACCTTGACCAACCGGTCCGAGGGCAGCGCCTCTCGCTTGGACCGCGGCAACGCCCGGCGACCGAGCAGGGCGAGCAGGGCCGGAAGCAGGGTCAGCGAGGCCAGCATGGTGAGCGCGACACCGAGGGAGGTGCCGACGGCCACCCCGTACAGGAAGCTCACGCCGAGCGCGCACATGCCGAGCATCGCAATGCACACCGTCGTGCCGGCGAACAGCACCGCCCGGCCGGAGGTGTTCAGGGCGTTGGTGATGGAGTCCTCGACGCTCATGCCCTGCTGCAGGTTGCGCCGGTGCCGGGTCACGATGAACAGCGCGTAATCGATGCCGACACCGATGACGATCAGTTCGGCCAGCTGCGGAGCGAAGCTGGCCACCGACATGGCGTGACTCAACAACGCCAGCAGGGCCAGCCCGCTACCAAGGGCCGCGGCCGCGCTCAGCAACGGCAGGACCGTCGCGCCGAACGTGCGGAACACGATTCCCAGGATGATGAACGCGGCAATGAACCCCAACAGCTGCGGTGAGATCGTCGGCACCTTCGCGTCGACGTCCTGGAACGAGTCGCCGGTGAACTCGACCTGCAAGGAGTCGCTGCGTAAGGACTTCAGGTCCTTGAAGGTGGCCTTGGGTGCGTCGATGCCGGGGTTCGGGGCGTCGAACACGATCTCGACGAGCGCGACGTTCTGGGCCGGGCTGAGCAGGTCGGGCCGCCGGTTGGTGCCCGAACTGCCGCTGCCGCTGCCGGCCCTGCTGCCAGTGCCGGTGCCGGCGGCCTGACCGTTCGGCCGGCAGGCCACCGATCCCCACGGACCGGTGATGGTCAAGACGTGGGCGCCAGCGTCGCCGCACACGGCCGCCTTGGCCTTGTTCAGGAACCCGGCCGGCTCCTGGGTGAGCGTCCCCGAAGTCGAGTGCAACACCATCGTGCCGCCGGCGTTGTTCTGCTGGGTCAGCTTGGCTTTGTCCAGCAGGTCGGCCACGGCCTGGGTCTCCGTACCGGGCAGTTTGAAGTCGTCCTTGTACGACGAACCACCGGCCGATGCGCTGAGCACCTGCAGGGCAGCGATGGCCACCACCCAGCCGGCGAGGATCCACCACCGGTGTCGGATGGTGAACCGGGAAACGGCGTTCATGTCAGTCCTTCGCGATTGTCGGATGCCCATTGGCGCGGTCGGTTTTGAGCTTCGACCGCGCCGCGGACGTGAATTCGTCGGGCGGTCTAGAGGGTGTCGCACGGTGGGCGGCCAGGAACAGGGTGAAGCCCCTCGATCACTGCTGACTTACGTCAGGGTCACCCCGAGGACCGGTTTCCGGATCAAGCCCGGACCGAGCGTATCGAGCCCGGATGAACACCAGACACTCGTTTTCGGTTCGGCCAGGTTGCGTGATGTGATCACGGCGACACTGCTAGCTGGTCGCTTGCAATTGCTAGCACTACGCGCCATCATGGATCCGTGGATGGCTTTCGGGATGGACTGAAGGACGGCCTGATCGGGCCGGCCCGGAAGGTCTCCTCGATCGGCGACTTCATCCGCGAGCAGCGCCAACTGGCCCAGGTCTCGCTGCGTCAGCTGGCCAGGGTGGCAGGGGTGTCCAACCCCTACCTGTCGCAGATCGAACGAGGTCTGCGCAAGCCGTCGGCCGAGGTGCTCCAGCAGATCGCCAAGGGGTTGCGCATCTCGGCCGAGCAGCTCTACGTGCGGGCGGGCATCCTCGACGCCCGCGACGGTGACGCCGAGACGATCGCCGCCATCCTGGCTGATCCCGGCTTGGCCGAGCGACAGAAGAACGTCCTGGTCGAAATTTACGAGTCCTTCCGGCGCGAGCACACGGCCAGCACCAGCACGACCAGCACCGCTACGACCACCACCACCGACACCTGAGGCGTCGTGCCGAGAGAAGGTCTCGCCACCGCGCCTCCCAAGGAGACAGTCATGTCGATCATCAGCGACGTTCGCAGGTACGCCGATACCGTGCTGGGTGCGGCAGTCGAACGGGGCCGTACCGCTCCGCTGCGCACCCAAGAGCTCGTGACCGGGCTGACCACGGACGCGCGGGAGCGCACCGCGGGTGCAGCCACCGACGTCCGTGAGCTCGCGGCCGATCTGTTGGAACTCGTGCGCCGGCAAGCTCTGGCCGCGCTCGGGGCCGGCGACGTCGTCGTCGACAAGCTGGCCAGGCGCGCCGAGGACCTTCCGTCCGAGACGGTGCGCACCGCTAATCAGCTGGCCGACAGCGCCCGCGACACTGCCCGCGACACTGCCCGCGACACTGCCCGCGAGAGCCGGCAGGGCATCGAGGCGGTCGCAGCGTTGACCCGTTTCCTAACCGACCAGGCGCAGGCCCAGCTCACCGCGGTAGCCAACGACCTGCGCGCGCGGGGGGAGGAAGCGATCGAGGGTGCCCGATCCTTCGACGTCGACCGGACCCGGGCCGAGGTCGCGAGCGAGCTGGAGTCGCGACTCGGCCAGGTAAGGGC
>JALZBL010000281.1 GCA_030947395.1 Actinomycetota bacterium
GGTTTCGGCGGTCAACTGGGTCAAGCCGGCCGTCTCATTGGTTGTGACTGCGTGCCGCTCGCGCTGTCTCGATCAGCGGCCACCCGACGAACCACACGACGAGCACGAGACCTAGTTGCGGGAACCAGGCCGACAGTGCGCTGGTGTCGCCACTAGCGGGCGCCCACACCCGCGGCTTTCCTCGCTGACTGCTGGTTAGGCATAAAGCGCCCGGCGGAGAATGGCGTCATGACTCGGGGACCGACACGCCGAGTACGCCGCCTGATCGCGGGCGGCGCGGTGACAGCCGAGGTGCTCGCCGCCGCAGACCATGAAGCGGATCTGTTGGCACACCCATATATCGGTCTTGAGCACTTGGAGCTGGCCCGGCTTCGCCTGGCTGGGCGTGAGGAGGAGCGGGCAGCCGTGCGGGCCGCGCTGACCGCCGGCGTGCAGCTACCTCATTGGCGTCCGCGCGGGCCCGGTTCTGCGCTTCGGCGTCGAGGTATCGCCCGGACGCAGGCGGCTCAGCGCTGTGCGGAACGGCGCGACCGGTAGCCGGCCCTGTTCTGCATCATCGTGGCTGCGGCCCGCCAGCGTGCGCCCGGAGGGCCTTCGCGTACCACTGCCAAGCGTCGGCGGCGTCGTCGCGAACAGGATTCCGGCTCCAGCCGTTAATGATTCCCACGAGCGTCCAGTACCGAAAGACACGACGGTCGGTGAACGCTTCGATCCGCTCGGCGCGTTGTGTCCGGTCTGCGATTCCGCCCGGGTTCATCGCCTCGATCCGCTCGAGCAGGCGCAAGGCGTCGTCCGACGTCGGATCCAGTCCGGCGTGGACGGCGGCGCCTGCGTGCTCGCCCACCGCATCGACTGCAGGGTGAGCGTCGTCGGGTTCGGATCCTTCGGCTCGGGCCCGTTCGGCCATGCGGCGGCTGGTCTGGACAAAGTCCGGGTCGCGCAGCAATTCGGCCAGTTCGACCCAGGCGGCGATCTGATCGGCGCTCGGGTCGTCGGGCAGTTCGGGTGCGCTCAGGCGTAGTCGGTCGGCGACCGCGCTGGGTTGGCCGGCGAAGACGGCGCCGAGATAGTCGTCGAGGATGCGGCGTCGCTCCTCAGCGGTGAACGTGGTCAAGTCGGTCATGTGCTCCAGCTCCTCTGGGCCAGTGGATCGAACAACGGCGGCCAGTACCGCACGCTGCAAGCGCAGCGTCCGGATCTGGGCGTCGAGGGCACCTACGTGTGTCGCGGCAATATCGACCAGCGACGTCTCCGCACTCAGCACGCGCTTGACGTCGTCCAGGCCCACGCCCAGTTCGCGCAGCGTGCGCACGAGCCGGGCGCGGGCGACCGCGTCCGGACCGAAAAGCCGATAGCCGGACGAGCTTCGTGCCGCCTCGGGCAGCACGCCGGCGTCGGCATAGAAACGCAGCGTGCGGACTGACAGCCCCGACAGTGCCGCGAGCTGGCCGATCGTCATGCCTTGCACAATGAGGTCTCCACGAGCTGGAGAGTCAAGCAGGTCTGAAGAACGACCCGCCTCGAGGCCGGTGGACGAGGGTTGTCGATGGCTTGCGGACGCACGGGCCTAGACACCTACCTATTCTATGCCTAGACTTCCGAGGTATGGCGAGCGCGCACGTGAAGGGCAGCCTCGATCTGCTGCTGATGGGTGTTCTCCGGCGTGGGCCGGCGCACGGGTATGCGATCATCGCGGCGCTGCGCGGGCGCAGTGACGGCGAGTTCGATCTCGCCGAGGGCACGATCTATCCGGCGCTGCATCGGCTCGAGCGGGCAGGGCTGGTTGCGAGCTCGGTCGAGCTCGCGCAGGGCCGCCGGCGGCGGACCTATGAACTGACCGCGCGTGGGCGCAAGGAGTTCGTCGCGCAGCGCCAGGATTGGCGGGGATTCGTGGCGCACATGCAGGCGGTACTGGCATGACCGGCACCAGCGGCGTGACCCCGATCGAGGACTACCTCGACGAGCTGCTGCGCCGCACGCACGCGGATCCGCGCACGACCCGCCGGCGGCTGGACGAGGCGACCGATCATCTTGTCGCGGCGGCCGCCGAACTCGAGGCCGCCGGTATACCGCGGGTCGACGCCGAACGGGAGGCGGTGCGCCGCTTCGGGCCGCTCACCGACCCGGCCCGCCTATCGTGGCGGCGCTCCTTCGGTGCCCTGGTCCTGGAAACGCTGCGCGCGACAATCCTGCTCGGCGCGTGCGGGCTGGTCGCCGTCGGCCTGAGCGGCGGCGTTGTCGCGGTGATGAACGCGCTTCTCGGACAGCGCTTCGTCGGGGGCGCAACCGTGTTGGGCACCGGCGGGTCGACGGTCACCGAGACAGCGCAGGACGCCGTCGTGTTACGGGTCCTCGCCGGCGTGGCGGGGCTGCTCGTCCTCGGCGGGTACGCGGTGCTGCAACGCAACGCCAAGCCCGCGGTCGTAGAGCCCCGCGGCCTGGTCGACGCGCTCGGCGCGGCCGGGTTCGCGGCGGCAGCGGTCGCCCTCACCGGCGCCTCGCTCGACCAAGCGGTGACCGGCGTCGGCGGCCACGGAGTCGGATTCTTCCTCAGTGGCGCACTCGTGTCGCTCACCGGCACGATCCTTTTCAGCATCCGCGCGACTCGCGCCCTGCTGCCGTCCCACTGACCCGCGGTGGCGGTCATTGCGGACGCTGACTGTGAATCACGGCCACGCCGGTAACACTGGCCGGCGCAGCCCAGGCACTCCATTGGCCGCCACAGTCCCGCGAGCAGATCAATAACCGGACGGCTTGACTGCCGAGGTTTGTACAGCAGATGTAGACACATGACGTCGACCACGAGGGCATCCGAGACCTGGCAGGCGCCGATGTCACGACCCTGAGCTCGACACTCACCCGCGATCGAAAGAACGGCGGCGGAGTTATGTTGACCAGCTGGCGGCATCCGCGGCCGGAACGATCACGGGAACGGCCGTTTTAAGAGAATCGACGGTCGAAGACAAGCCGGACGCGAGCCATGAGCCTGAGCCTGCTAACCGTGCTACGGCTCGGCGCGGTGGCCGCCCTGCGGGTAAATCGTCTCGCCGCGGGCCAGCATGGCCACGAATTCGGCGATCCGCCGGCGTCGGGTCTCGGCCCGCTTGATGGTGCCCAGGCGGTAGACCAGCGCATAACGGTTCTGCGAAGTAAGTGAGTCGAACGTGGCCTGCGCCCGCGGTTCGGCCGCCACCGCGGCGAGCAGGTCGGCCGGCACCTCGGCCGTGGCCGGGCCGGCGTAGGCCCGCTC
>JALZBL010000282.1 GCA_030947395.1 Actinomycetota bacterium
GGCGAAGAGGGCGTCGCCCCCGTTGTTCCCGGCCCCGACCAGGAGTAGAACGCGGCGCCCGTACACCCGGCCGCCCTGATCGAGTTCGCGCAGCAGGTGGGCGGCCAGCCCGTGCGCGGCGCGTTGCATGAGCGCGCCGCCCGGCAATTCGGCCATCAGCGCCTTCTCCGCCGCCCGCACCGCCGCGACCGACCAGGCTCCACGCATGCTCAGTCCCCCTTCTCGGCCACCACGACGGCCGACGCGATCCCACCGTCGTGCGACAGCGACACGTGCCAGGCGGTGACCCCGAGTTGCCCGGCTCGCGCCGCGACCGTGCCGCGGACGGCGAGCGACGGGCGGCCGGCGTCGTCGGTCTGCACTTCGGCGTCGGTCCACAGCATGCCGCCCGGGGCGCCGAGCGCCTTGGCCAGGGCCTCCTTGGCCGCGAAGCGCGCGGCCAGCGACTCAGCGGTGCGCTGCGCCCCCGCCGCGGTCAGCCGCTCGGCCGGGGTGAAGAGGCGCTCGGCCAGTCCCGGCGTCCGCAGCAGCGCGGCGCCGAAGCGCTCGACCGGCACGACGTCGATGCCGATTCCCGCGATCACCGACCGCTCACTGACCGCTCACCGAGCGCCGGCGCGGGCGGACTCCTCGACGTCCACCGCCGCGGTGGAGTGCTCGGCCGCGGTCACGCCGGCCGCGGCCAGCTCGCCGGGAGGCGCATAGTCGGAAAGGTGGCCCGGGAACACCCCCTGCGCCGGGTTCAGATACGCGGCGATGTTGTTCACCGCGGTGGCCGCCTCCCCGAACCCGGTGGCGATCAACCGAACCTTGCCAGGGTAGTCGCAGATGTCGCCGGCCGCGTACACCCCGGGCACTGACGTCGCGCCGGTCGTGGAGACGACGATGTGCCGCTTGAGCTCGATCTGCAGTCCCCATTCGAGCAGCGGACCGAGGTTGGCCGTGAAGCCGAGGGCGGCCACCAACCGTTGACATTCCAGCGAGACCGGGCCATCGGGCGTCTTGACCTCCACCGCGTGGACGTGGGGATCGCCGGTCACCGAGGTGATCTGGGCGTCGGTGAGCATGCGCACCGACGAACTCTTGAGCAGTTCCACCGAGTGCGGATGGGCCCGAAACGCTGCTCGCCGGTGCACCACCGCCACCGACTTGGCAATCGGTTCCAGCAGTAGCGCCCAGTCCACCGCGGAGTCGCCGCCCCCGACGACCACGACGTCGAGCCCGGCGTAGGTGACCGGATCCGGGACGAAGTGGACGAGGCCGCGGCCCAGGTACTCCTGACCGGCGGGCAACGGGCGCGGGCTGAATGTCCCGATGCCGCCGGTGATGAGCACGGCCCGGGTCTCGATCCGGGCGCCGGTGGAGGTGGTGACCGCGAAGCCACCGGAGCCACGTTCCAACCCGACCGCCTGCTGGTCGAGCAGGTAGCGGGGCGAGAACGGGGCGGCCTGCTTGACCAGTTGGTCGACCAACTCGCGCCCGCGCACCGCCGGAAAGCCGGCGACGTCGAAGATCGCCTTCTCCGGGTACATCGCGCTGATCTGGCCACCGGGTTCGGGCAGTGAGTCGAGCAGGCCCACGGCCATCGTCCGCACGCCGGCGTAGTAGGCCCCGAACAGGCCGACCGGCCCGGCGCCGACGATGAGCAGGTCGAGCGACGGGTCGGTCATGGGCCCATTGTGTTCCAGGGGCGCCGGGCCCGAACAGGCGACCGGCCGAAGGCAATCAGACCAATCCGGCGGCCTGGCCGCCGGAGGACGCGGTGAACGCCGTGCGCAGCTGATCGGGGCAAACCAGGCAGTCGGGATCGCTCGGGTCCTCGATCCGGTGCGACGCGAACAGCAGCGCGGCCAGTCCGCCGAGCACCACGATGGCCACTACCAACTGGAACGCGATCAGCACGCCGCCTCCATGGGCTCGTCCCCACCTGGTGGGAAGTGTAGGCCGTCTCGAACTGCGGCGCCGAAGCAATCAACCTTCGCACCGATTGACCCGCGACCTCGCCCACGGATTCCGCACTCCGGCAAGTACTGCTTTCCAAGCGGGTTTGGTCCAGACGAACGGCTCGCATCGTTCGTTCCAGCCGTCGATGAGTCCGCGACGGGCGGCTCGCTTACCCGATGACGCGGTAGTCGACGAGCAGATAGCCAGTCGGTGAGGTCGTGCTTCGGATCGACTCGAGCCGAATCGCCGGCAAGCCGTCGAGGAGCCTGCGCCCGCTGCCCGCGATCGTCGGTGCGATCACCAGCCTGAGCTCGTCGACGACGCCCGCGGCCAACAGGGCCTGGACGAGCGAGATGCTCGCGTGCACGCCGATGTCGGCTCCGGGTCGGTTCTTCAGATCCCGCACGAACTCGACCAGTTCGCCGTCGACCACAGTCGTATTGGCCCACTTCCGATCGAGCGGCGTGGAGGTGGCGACGTACTTCGCAACCCCGTTGATGAACGTCGCGAACGGCTCGACGTCACTGCCCGGCCAGTACTCGGCCCACTCCTCGTAGCTGCGCCGGCCGAGGATGACCGAGTCCTGCGCCGCGATGACGGCGCCGAGGTTGGCCTCCATCGCGTCGTCCCAGTCGGCGAAGAACCCATCGGGCTTCTCCGCGACGCCGTCGAGGGACAACAGCTCATACGCGACGACCTTGCGCACGTTCAACACCTCCGATTGACGTGGACCCTGCAGCGTGGACTGCTCGCGCGACCAAAACTCATCGCGGCGATCAGCATGCGTCGCCCGTCAGACCGCCTCGGGATAGCTCGACATTGGGTGGTTGGGCCGCCGCCAGCCGCTCCCGCCGCCTATGGGATGACGCTCAGAAACCGGCCTACGGCCGGGTTGGAGGCGCCTGCTGCCACGGGTTATCTGACGACGGTCAGACAGGCTAGCCGGCCATTGGCCCTACTCGACCGTCACCGACTTGGCCAGGTTGCGGGGCTTGTCGATGTCGAGGCCGCGGGCGATGGCGATCTCGGCGGCCAGAACCTGTAGCGGCACGACGTTGACCAGCGGCGAGTGCAAGGTCGGCGCGGCGGGAATCGCGATGAGGTGCGCTGCGTTCTCGGCCGCCGCGGTGTCACTGGCCTCGGCGATGACGATCGTGCGGGCCCCCCGCGCACGGATCTCGGCCATGTTGGACAGCACCTTCTGGTGCAGCAGCGGCCGCCCGGTGGGCGAGGGCATGACCACGATCACCGGCAACCCTTCCTCGATGAGCGCGATCGGCCCGTGCTTCAGCTCGCCGGCCGGGAA
>JALZBL010000043.1 GCA_030947395.1 Actinomycetota bacterium
CGCAGGTCCAGGGCGCGGGCGGCGGTGAGCAGCTCGACGGCCAGCACCCGGGTGAGCCCGTCAAGGGCCCGGCGCAGCTTGCGCGCGGCCGACCAGCCCATCGACACGTGGTCCTCCTGCATCGCCGAGGACGGGATCGAGTCCACCGACGCCGGGACCGCCAGCCGCTTCAGCTCGGCCACGATCGCCGCCTGGGTGTACTGGGCGATCATGTGCCCGGAGTCCACGCCCGGGTCGTGGGCGAGGAACGGCGGCAGCCCCCGCGACCGGGCCACGTCGAGCATCCGGTCGGTGCGCCGCTCGCTCATCGAGGCGACATCGGCCACCGGGATGGCCAGGAAGTCCAGCACGTAGGCGAGCGGCGCGCCGTGGAAGTTGCCGTTGGACTCCACCCGCCCGTCCACCGTGACGACCGGGTTGTCGACGGCCGCGGCCAGCTCGTGGCCCGCCACCGCTCGGGCATGGGCCAGCGTGTCGCGCGCCGCGCCAGCCACCTGCGGCGCGCAGCGCATGGAATACGCGTCCTGGACGTAGGTGCAGTCACCCGGATCGGCGTGCGAGGCGATGATCGGCGATCCGGCCAGGAGGGCGCGCATGTGGGCCGCCGCCGCGGCCTGGCCCGGCTGCGGGCGCAGGGCCTGCAGGTCGGCGGCGAAGACGCGATCGGTGCCGAGCGTGGCCTCGACGCTCATCGCCGCGGTGAGGTCGGCCGTGGCCAGCAGCCGGTCCAGGTCGGCTGCCGCCAGGATGAGCTGGCCGAGCATCCCGTCGGTGCCGTTGATCAGCGCGAGCCCCTCCTTCTCGGCCAACTCGACTGGTTCCAACTCGGCCGCGGCCAGCGCCTCGGACGACGGGCGCAGCACTCCGTCCGCGGTACGCACCGAACCCTCGCCCACCAAGGTCAGGGCGACGTGAGCCAACGGGGCCAGGTCGCCCGAGCAGCCCAGCGAGCCGAACTCGTAGACCACCGGAGTGATGCCGGCATCCAGCACGGCGGCCAGCAGCCGGGCCGTCGCGGGACGGATGCCGGTTCGGCCAGTGGCCAGCGTGGACAGGCGCAGCAGCATCATCGCCCGAACCACCTCCCGCTCCACCTCGGGGCCGGATCCGGCGGCGTGGGAGCGGATCAGTGATCGTTGCAACGCGGCCCGTTTCGCCGGGGGGATGGCGGTGTTGGCCAGGGCTCCGAACCCAGTGGAGATGCCGTAATGGGCGACGGTGTCCTCGGCCAGCGCCTCGACGATCCTCCGGGTGGCAGCCACCGCGGCGAGCGCGTCGTCGGCCAGCTTTACTCCGGCGCCGTGGCGGGCCACGGCCAGCACCTCAGCTTCGGTCAGGGCCGCGACTCCGACGACGACGGAATCCGACGTCCAGGTCATGCGGCCACCATGCCAGCAATCGCGATTCGATAGCGTCGGTTCGTGCGCGCAGTGGTGATCACCCGTCCCGGTCCGCCCGAGGTGCTCGAGGTGCAGGATGTGCCGGACCCGGTGGCGGGAGCCGGTGAAGTGCTCGTCGAAGTGGCCGCGACCGCGATCAACCGGGCCGATCTGCTCCAGCGAGCCGGCTACTACCCGCCCCCACGGGGCGCCCCGCCGTATCCGGGCATGGAGTGCTCCGGTCGCATCGCCGCCCTGGGCGAGGGCGTCACCGGCTGGGCGGTGGGCGACGAGGTCTGCGCGCTGCTCAGCGGCGGCGGCTACGCCGAGCTGGTCTGCCCGCCGGTCGGACAGCTCATGCCGGTGCCCCGCGGGGTGTCGCTGGTCGATGCGGCGGGGCTGCCCGAGGTCACCTGCACCGTGTGGTCAATGGTGTTCGAGCGCGGCGCCTTGCGCCCGGGCGAGTCCTTCCTCGTGCACGGCGGCAGCAGCGGTATCGGGACGATGGCCATCCAGCTGGCCGCCCGCCACGGCGCCCGCGTGTTCACTACCGCGGGCACTCCCCGCAAGGTCGACTTCTGCCGGTCCCTCGGCGCGGACGTTGCCATCAACTACCGGGAGGAGGACTTCGCCGAGCGCATCCGCACCGAAGCGCCCGACGGCGTCGATGTGATCCTCGACAACATGGGTGGGTCCTATCTCGCCGACAACGTCGCGGTGCTGGCCCGCGACGGGCGGTTGGTGGTGCTCGGGCTGCAGGGCGGCACGCGCGGCGAGCTCGATCTGGGTGCCGTGCTGGCCAAGCGGGCCACCGTCACCGCGGCCAGCCTGCGGGCGCGGACCGCCCAGGCCAAGGCCGAGATCGTCGCCGCGACCGTCGCCGCGGTGTGGCCGGCGCTCGAGTCCGGCGACGTCCGCCCGGTGATCGATCGCACGCTGAGCCTGGACGACGCGGCCGAGGCCCACCGCCTGGTCGAGTCCAGCTCGCACATCGGCAAGGTGCTGCTGCGGGTGCGGTGACCGCGGGCGGTGCGTACTGCACGCGGCGGTCGGGGCCCGGCCGCCGGCCACGCTCGGGACAACGGGCAGGATGGAGCCATGAGCTCTGCACCCGAGGACGAGCGTCCCCAGCCGGTGATCGTTCTCCCGGACGACCACGTCGGCGACAATTCGATTACCAGTCAGGTCGAGCAACCGGCCAAGGTGATGCGCATCGGCACCATGATCAAGCAGCTGCTCGAAGAGGTCCGGGCTGCCCCCCTGGACGACGCCGGGCGGGCGCGGCTGAAGGAGATCCACTCCCTCTCGGTGCACGAGTTGCAGGACGGCTTGTCCCCCGAGCTGCGCGACGAGCTCGGCCGGCTGGCCCTGCCGTTTGCCGACGATCACGTGCCGAGCGAGCCCGAGCTGCGTATCGCCCAGGCCCAGCTGGTCGGCTGGCTAGAGGGGGTATTCCACGGGATTCAGACCGCGCTGTTCGCCCAGCAGATGGCCGCCCGCCAGCAGCTCGAACAGATCCGCGGCCGGGCGCTGCCCCCCGGGGCGTCGTCACCACCAGGGGCCGGCCCGGGAATGATCTTTCCCGGGGGTGCGCCGGTCGCCGGAGACGGCACCGGCCAGTACCTCTAGCGCCCACCGCAAACGGCCGGTCAGTTACCGGCCAGTAGCCGTTCGATCAGGTCGGCCACGGCGTCGTCGTCGTTGGCGGCAATGACCTCGTCGGCCGCGGCCTTGGCGCTGGGGTGGGCGTTGGCCACCGCGAAACCGCGTCCGGCCCAGGCCAGCATGGCGACGTCGTTGGGCATGTCCCCGACGGCGGCCACCTCGTGCTGCTCGATGCCGCGTGACGCGGCCAGGGTGGCCAGCCCGGTCGCCTTGGTGACACCGGGCGCGGCGATCTCGAGCAGGGCCGAGTGCCCGGATCGAGTCAGGCTGGCGCGCGCGCCGATCAGCCGGGTGGCGACCGCCAGGAACTCGTCCGGGTCGGCGGTGCGGTGCCGGGCCAGCAGCTTGATCGCCGGGCGGGCGATCAACCCGGCTAGCTCGTCGCGGACCGGAGGGGGCATGAGCCGGCCATGCCGGTCCACCACGGGGGTGATCTCCCAGTCGTGGCGGTACTCCGGCTCGTAGGCGAACTCCAGGCCGTACTCGACGCCGAAGCTCACCTCGGGAAAGGCCCGGCGCAGCTCGCGGGTGACCTCGCCTAGTGCCGCGGGGTCCAGCAGGTGCTCGGCGACGACGCGCTCGGTGTGCAGGTCGTAGAGGAGAGCGCCGTTGGCCGCCACCGCGACGCCGGTGTGCCCGGTCGCCTCGGCCACCTCATGCAGCCATCGGGGTGGCCGCCCGGTGACGAAGGCCACGACCAGTCCGGCCGCCTCGGCCGCGCGCAGGGCCGCGCGGGTGCGTTCGGAAACGGTGTTGTCGCTGCGCAGCAACGTCCCGTCCAGATCGCTGGCGAGCATCCGAATCGGCATCAGCCACCCGCGACGAGCGCGGGCCCGGGTGCGACCAGCGCGTCCCGGCCACCCAGCCAGGGGCGCAACGCGGCCGGGACGTACACGGATCCGTCGGGGCGCTGGTGGTGGTCGAGCAGGCAGGCGATGGTGCGCGCCACGGCGCACAGGGTGCCGTTGAGGGTGGCCACCGGGCCGGTGCCCTCCGGGCCGCGGGTGCGCGTGTTGAGCCGGCGGGACTGGAAGGTCGTGCAGTTCGAGGTGGAGGTCAGCTCACGGTAGGTGTCCTGTGACGGGAACCAGGCCTCTAGATCGAATTTGCGCGCGGCGCTCGAGCCGAGGTCGCCGGGGGGGATGTCGACGACCCGGTACGTCAGCTCCAGGGCGTCGAGGAACTCGCGTTCCCAGGCCAGCAGCCGCTGGTGCTCTTCGGCCGCGTCGTCGACCGCGACATAGGAGAACATCTCCACCTTGTCGAACCAGTGCACCCGAATGATGCCGCGAGTGTCCTTGCCGTAGGAGCCGGCCTCGCGGCGAAAGCAGGAAGAGAAGCCGGCGTAGCGCAGGGGCAGGGCCGCGGCATCGAGGATCTCTCCGGCGTGGTACCCGGCCAACGCAACCTCCGACGTGCCCACCAGGTACAGCTCCTCGTCGGCCAGCCGGTAGACCTCGCCCGCATGCGCCCCCAGGAACCCGGTGCCCTCCATGATCTCGGGCTTGACCAGCGCCGGGGCGATCACCGGGGTGAACCCCCACCGCTCGGCGTGCGCCATGGCCAGGTTGACCAGCGCCAGCTCCAGTTGGGCCCCGATCCCGGTCAGGAAGTAGAAGCGCGCGCCGGACACCTTGGCCCCGCGTTCGGTATCGATGGCGGCGAGCGCGGTGCCGATCTCGGTGTGTTCCCGCGGCGCGTCGACCACCGGTGGCGTGCCGACGTGCTCGAGCACGACGAAGTCCTCGGCGCTGCCCGACGGGGCCTGCGGATCGACCAGGTTGGCCACGGCCAGGTGCGCCGCGCGCAGCTCGGCGTCGGCCTCGACCTGGGCGGCCTGCGCGTCGGTGACCCGGTCGGCCAGGTGGCGGGCGCGGGCGAGCAGCGCCGGTCGGGCCTCGGCGTCGGCGCCGCGGATGGACGTGCCCAGGATCTTCTGCTCAGCGCGCAGCGAGTCCGCTTCGGAGACGACCGCCCGGCGCCGGTCGTCGGCGGCGAGCAGGGCGTCCACCAGGGCCGGGTCTTCACCGCGCAGGCGTTGTGAGGCGCGGAAGGTCTCCGGCTCGGCGCGAAGGGCACGCAGGTCGATCACCATTGCAGGCTATCGGCCGTGAGCGCGTGCTTCTGCCCGCGCAGGGCCATGCCACCGGCGGTCGCTGCCGGAAACGACCATGGCGTTTCGTTGGCTCGGGCTCAGCGCCAGCCGCCGGGGGAGGTCCCGGCAGACTGGACGACATGGTCGAGGTGTCGCCGGAGCGGTTCGCGGAGCTCGTCGGCGATGCGCTCGACCAGCTGCCGGGCGACATCGTGCGGATGCTGGACAACGTCGTCATCCAGGTGGACGAGCAGGCCGACGGCGAACCGGGGCTGCTCGGCCTGTACCGGGGCATCGCGCTGACCGAGCGCACGAGCGACTACTCCTTCGTGATGCCCGATCAGATCACCGTGTACCGGCAGCCGCTGATGCGGATCTGCGCCGACGAGAACGAGCTGGCCCGTCAGATCGGCGTGACGGTCGTGCACGAGCTCGGCCACCACCTGGGCATCGACGATGCCCGCCTGCACGAACTCGGCTGGGGCTGACCGCTCTAGGGTGGGAGGGTGAGCGAGGCCAGCCGACTGCCGATCAAGATGCTGCACGACCGGTTGCTGGTGAAGCTCTCGGTGGAGGAGGGCGAGCGCCGATCCTCCGGCGGAATCCTCATTCCGGCCACGGCCCAGGTGTCGAAGCGGCTGACGTGGGGTGAGGTGCTGGCCATCGGCAACCACGTCCGCACGGTCGAACTCGGTGATCGAGTGCTGTTCAGTCCGGACGATCGGCACGAGGTCGAGATATCCGGCGCCGACTACCTGCTGCTGCGGGAGCGAGACGTGCACGCGGTCGCCGCGCGTCGAGTCGACGAGGGCACCGGGCTGTACCTCTGAGCGGGTACGGCCCGGCCCCAGTGCGGGTACAGCCGAAGACCGCCGGATCGGCCCGGTCAGGCCGTGCCGGTCTCGCGGACCGCGCGCAGCCACTCCCGCGACTCGGCAAACGCGTCGTCGGAGCGCCCGAGCGGCACCGCGGTCTGGGTCCCTTCGGCGCGCGGGTAGCTGCCCAGGAAACGCACGTCGGCGCAGATACGGTGCACCGCCGCCAGTGCGTCACCCACCCGGGCCTCGGCCACGTGCCCCTCGCAGTCGATGGTGAAGCAGTACTGACCGACGCGCGCCTTGGTCGGCCGCGACTCGATCCGCGTCAGGTTGACCCCCCGCATCGCGAACTCGGTGAGGATCTCCAGCAGGGCACCGGAATGGTCCTCGCGCAGGTAGGCGACCAGGCTGGTGCGGTCGTTGCCGGTCGGGTGGGTCGGCGCCGAGGGGCGCCCGAGCAGTACGAATCGGGTCACCGCGGCCGGGTGGTCGGCGATGTCGTGGGCCAGCGGCACGAGCCCGTATAGCTCGCCGGCCATCGGCGGCGCCACTGCGGCGTCGAAGCTCCCCTCGGCCACCGCCGCGGCTCCAGCCGCCGTCGAGGCGAGCAGGCTCACCGCGACTCCGGGTAGTCGCTCGAGCAGGAACCGGCGGACTTGGGCTTCGGCGTGGGGATGGGTCGCCACCGATCCCACCTGCTCCATCGCGATACCCGGGCGGGCGAGCAGATCGAACACCACCGGCAGGTAGGTCTCGCTCACAATCACCAGTGCCGAGCCGGTACCGGCCAGCTCGTCGAGCGTCGCCGGCACGGCCCCCTCGACCGAGTTCTCCAGAGGCACCAGTGCGCCGTCGACCCCGCCGGCCCGCACCGCGTCGATGGCTTGGGTGACCGACGGAAAGGGCACCAGGTCGGCGCAGGCCGCTTCGGGCAGCAACCGCAGCGCGGTGTGGGCGAACGTGCCCTGCGGGCCGAGGTAGGCGTAACGGGGGACCACCGGGCGAGGGTAGCGACCGCCCGGTCGCCCGGCGGCCGGTCCCGGCGCTCGCCCGAGGTTCAGCGGTCCTTCAGCGCGGCAGTGACCGCTTCGTGTTCTTCCGGCGACAGCTCACCGATGCCCCGGCCGGCGTCGACCGGCTTCGCGTAGAGCCGGCTCTCGTGGTGTCCGGCCAACGAGCTGAGCACGATCCCGTCGCCCCGTCCGTCGAGCAGGGCCAGGGCGAACGACAGCCGCCCCCCGTGATCGTCGAAGGCATCGAAGCGCACCAAGGCCACCCGTCGCAGCGAGCCGGCGGCCGTCGCCTCAACCTGGGCGGTCATGGCGCGCAGCTCGGCGCGCGCCGCGGCGTCGTTCGCGGCCAGCCGAGCCCGGTGCGACTCCACGGCCTCGAACGCGGCCGTCCGGTCGGCCTCGAAGCGGTCCCGGATCTGAACCAGCTCTCGTTCGACGACCTGTTTGATCGATGTCAGCTGTGCGTCCACGCCCGCGCGGGTGTCCCCGGCGCGGACGTCGACGTCGCCGCGCAAAGACTGGAGATCGGCCCGCAGTGATTCGTAGGCCGTGGCCAGGTCGCGGTCGAGGCGCGGCTGGAGTGAGGCCAGGAACTGCGTCACCGTCTCGCTCAGCGCCGCGAACTCGGCCCGGGTCCGCTCGGTGAGCTCGGCGTGCCGGGCGGTGACCTCGAGGAAACTCTCGCGGCGGCCGGGGCCCCCGCGACCGAGCAGACCCACGCTGTGGCGCAGCCGGCCCAGAGTGCGCAGGGCGAGCAGTCCCGCCACTAGGGCGAGCAGCCCGAGGCCGAGCGCGCCGACGGCGATCGCGGTGAGCATCGCGATCAGGTTAGGACGCATACCGTCGCGTGAGCTTCGGGCGCGCGGGGACACCTTGGGTTCGGCAATCACGTCGCCGGTGATGGGCGAGGATGGACGGCGATGTCTGCCTTCGCTGCTGCCTTCGTCATCGCCTTCATCGCCGTCTTGCTGGTCGAACTGCCGGATAAAACGCTCGTGGCCACCCTGGTGCTCTCCACCCGGTATCGACGGGGCCCGGTCCTGCTCGGCGTGGCCGCGGCGTTCGCCGTGCAGTGCGTCATCGCGGTCACCGCCGGCGGGGTGTTGCGGCTGCTGCCCGATCGCGTGCTGGAGGGTGTGGTGGCCGCCCTGTTCGCCACGGGGGCCGTGCTGTTACTTCGGGAAGGCTTCGCATCCTCGAATGACGACGAGGACGCCGAGGTGACGCCCACCGGAGAACTCTCCAACCGGCGGATCGCGGCGATCTCCTTCGGCGTGCTGTTCGCGGCCGAATGGGGCGACGCCAGCCAGCTGGCCACGGCCGGTCTGGTCGCCCGCTACGGCGAGCCGGTCGCCGTTGGCCTCGGCGCTTTGCTGGCGCTGGTCGGCGTGGCCGTGATCGCGGCCAGCCTGGGCCGGGTGGTGCTGCGGCGGGTGCCGCTGCACTGGATCCAGCGCGCCGCCGGCCTGTTGTTCGCCGCGTTCGCCGTCGCGGCCGGGGTGACCGCGGTCCGCGGTTGAGCCGCGCTGCCGTTGCGGGTTGGGGCTGGGACAACCGTCTGCCACAGTGGTCGGGTGAGCGTTCACCCCCGCCCCGGTCTGGACGCGCTGCCGGCCTACGTGCCCGGGCGCACGGTGACGGGAGCGGTCAAGCTGGCCAGCAACGAGACGTCC
>JALZBL010000283.1 GCA_030947395.1 Actinomycetota bacterium
ACTTCGTACCGGCGCAGCAGGGCCGGGCGAGGCAGGCCGAGCCGGCGGGCGACCTTCGCGCCGACCCCGGAGTTGACGAAGGCCTGGTAGCGATCACTCACCGCTCAGGCCGCTTCCAGGATGGCGACGACACCCTGGCCGCCGGCGGCGCAGATCGAGATCAGGCCGCGCCCGGAGCCCTTCTCGGCCAGCTGCTTGGCCAGCGCGGCCACGATCCGTCCGCCCGTGGCGGCGAAGGGGTGGCCGGCGGCCAGCGAGGAACCGTTGACGTTCAGCCGGGTGCGGTCGATCGGACCCAGCGCCGAGGGCAGCCCGAGGCGGGTGCGGCAGAACTCGTCGTCCGCCCACGCGGCCAATGTGACGAGCACGGTGGAGGCGAACGCCTCGTGGATCTCGTAGTAGTCGAAGTCCTGCAACGTGAGCTTCTGCCGGGCCAGCAGCCGCGGCAGGGCATAGATCGGCGCCATGAGCAAGCCGTCCGCCCGCCGGTCGCCGTGCACATAGTCCACCGCGGTGGTCTCGGCGTCGACCACATGGGCCAGCTCGGGCAGGTGGCGCGCCGCCGCCCACTCCTTCGTGGCGAGCAGCACGGTGGACGCCCCGTCGCTCAGAGGGGTCGAGTTCCCGGCGGTCATGGTGCCCCCGTCGCCGGTCCTCGTCGCGCTCGCGCCGGCAGTTGTGGCGCTCGCACTGGTACCGAAAACCGGCCGCAGCGCCGCCAGCTTCTCCACCGACGTGTCCGGGCGCAGGTTGTCGTCACGGGTCAGGCCCAAAAACGGCGTGACCAGGTCATCCTGGAAGCCGCGCTGGTAGGACGAGGCGAAGTGAAGATGGCTGGCCGCGGCCAACTCGTCCTGCGCGGCTCGCGACGTGCCCCACGCGGCCGCAGTCACGGCGGCGTGCTCGCCCATGGACAGCCCGGTCCGCGGCTCGCGGTTGCGCGGGACCGACGGCGCCAGCTGCCCGGGACGCAGGCCGCTGAACGCCCTGACGCGCGCGCCGAGTGACCGGGCCCGGTGGGCCGCGAGCAGCACTTGGCGCAGGTCTTCGTGCACCGCGATCGGCGCGTCGCTGGCCGTGTCGCTGCCGCCGGCCACCCCGGCTTCGATCTGGCCGAGGGCGATCTTGTTCGCCACCAGGACGGTTGTCTCCAGGCCGGTGCCGCAGGCCTGCTGCACGTCGTAGGCCGGAGTTCGCGGCGAGAGCCGGCTGCCCAGCACCGATTCCCGAGTGAGATTGAAGTCGCGGGAGTGCTTTAGTACGGCCCCGGCCACGACCTCCCCCAGCCGCTCGTCCTGCAGACCGTAGCGAGCCACCAGGCCGTCGATGGCCGCGGTGAGCAGGTCCTGGTTGGTGGCTCGGGCGTAGGCGCCGTCGGCCCGGGCGAACGGGGTGCGATTACCGCCGATGACTGCGGCGCGGGTGATGGGCACGCAAGAACCTCTCGTCGTCTGGGCACCGTCCACACGATTACCGGTACCAACAACGATTACACCTCGGTCGTCAGCGACCTGATCACCTCGCTGTGCGCCGTGCGGCTGCGTGAGCGCGGCGCGGACCCGCAGCCGGCCAGCCCCTGGGGCGTGGCGATCGTCGGTGCGGTGCGGGCCGCCGGCGACTGGTGGCTTGACCATCCCGGCCGCAGTCGGGCTCAGCTGGACGAATCGCGGGCAACCCCGCGCGAGCGCCAAAGGGCTGAGAGCCGGAGCGAGCGATGCCCCCCACAGGATCGCTGCGCTCCGGCCGGTCTCAGGAGACGCTGCGCAACCGCCGGCGCTCGGACCGGCGCGGCTGCTCGCTGCCCACGAGGTACTCCATCAGGCGTTCCTCACCCGCGAGCGCGCTCTCGAGCACCTCGAACTGCTCGTCGTCGAGGACGGCGCGTCGAGGCGATCGGTCGGCGGTTCGGCGGTGCAGGTGCAGCCGGGGCGTTCTCACGTACTGAAGGACGTTGATCATGGCGATTTGATTGCTTGACGCCGGCCACGATTCGGTAACGGTTAGCTTGAACGCGCAACCGGCCCGGGCCTGCCCGGCCAGCCGTCACCCGGTGGGGCCCTCAGCCGGCCGGCTGCGGCTGCGGTTCGGAGCCGGGGTCATCGGCCCCGGCCGGACGGCCGAGGGAGCGGGCGAGGATCTGCGCCACGTCGAGCACGGCCACGTCGTCGCGGGCGCTGCCGTCGGCCTGCTTGGCCGTCACCGCGTCCGAGAGCATGACCATGCAGAACGGGCAGGCGGTCGAGATCAGGTCCGGGTCGAGCCCGAGCGCCTCGTCGGTGCGTTCGACGTTGATCCGCTTGCCGATCTTCTCCTCCATCCAGAACCGCGCACCGCCGGCGCCGCAGCAGAAGCCGCGTTCCTTGCAACGGTGCATCTCCTGCGAGCGCAGGGCCGGGATCGTGGCGAGCACCTCGCGCGGTGGCGAGTAGATCTTGTTGTGCCGGCCCAGGTAGCACGGGTCGTGATAGGTGACCTTCTTGTCCACCGGTTCGACCGGGGTGAGCCGGCCGTCGGCCACCAGCTGGGCCAGCAGCTGGGTGTGGTGGACCACCTCGTAGTGGCCGCCGAGCTGCGGGTACTCGTTGGCTAGCGTGTTGAAGCAGTGCGGGCAGGTGGCCACGATCTTCAGCGGGGCGGCCCGCTCGATCGAGTTGAGCGTCTCGACGTTCTGCTGGCCGAGCATCTGGAACAGGAACTCGTTGCCCAGACGGCGGGCCGGATCACCGGTACAGGCTTCCTCGGCGCCGAGCACCGCGAACTGAACTCCGGCGGTGTGGAGCAACTCGGCGAAGGCGACCGTTACCTTGCGCGCCCGGTCCTCCAGGCCGCCGGCGCAGCCGACCCAGTAGAGGTACTCGATGTCGGCGTCGAGGGGTTCACCGGCGCTGACCCGGCGGACGTCGAAATCAACCTCGGCCAGCCACTCCTCCCGCTTGTTCTCGGGCAGGCCCCACGGGTTGCCCCGGTTCTCCAGGTTGCGCAGCATGGAGCCGGCCTCGGACGGGAACGAGGACTCGATCAGCACCTGGTAACGGCGCAGGTCCACGATGTGGTCAACGTGTTCGATGTCGACCGGGCACTGCTCGACGCAGGCCCCGCAGGTCGTGCACGACCACAGCACATCCGGGTCGATGACCCCGCCCTGCTCGAGCGTGCCGACCAGCGGGCGTTCGTACTGGGCCGGGTTGGACCCGGTGATGCGCCCGAAGCCGGACTCCGGCACGCCGTGGGGGTGGGC
>JALZBL010000284.1 GCA_030947395.1 Actinomycetota bacterium
ACTCGCGCCCGCACCAACTCGTCCGCACCGGTGTCAGCGACGTCGGCGGTGAGCGGGTCCGCCTCCAGGATCAGCCACTCCGGCCCGTCCTCGCCCAGCGCCTCCAGGCCCGCCACGCCCGCGATCACCACGCTGCCCGGCCGATCGGTAGCGACCGTGCTGCCGTCGTCGCTGGTGGTGAGGGCTGTGTCGGGGAGGGGTGTCCATTCGACGGCGAGCATCATGGCTTCGGCGCCCCCCGTGGACGGGGCGGTGAGCTCCGACGGCACGATGGCGCGCGAGGTCAGGGCGGCGAAGGCCAGGACCGGGTCGCCGGCGGTGTCGGCCAGGTCCATCTTCAGCCCGCCGGGGCCTAGGGTTGCCTGGATCCGGACGGTGGTGGCGCCGGTGGCGTGGAGGACGACGCGATTCCACGCGAACGGCACCATCACTTCGCCGGTGCCGCCGGTCGGTGGGGTGGTGGCCATGGACAGGTGCAGGGCGGCATCCAGCAGGGCGGGGTGGATCCCGTACCCGGCCACGTCGGTCTCGGTGCCCTCGGGGAGGGTGACCTCGCCGAACATCTCCCCCTCCCGTGTCCAGGCCGCGGTCAGGCCCTGGAACGACGGCCCGTAGACATAGCCGTGATCGATCAGCCGCTCGTAGAAGCCCTCCAGGGACACCGGTTCGGCTCCCGGCGGCGGCCACGCTCCCCGCATCGCCGCGCCGACCTGGCCGACGGCGCTGGTAGTGGGGGCCAGGAAGCCCTCGGCGTTCCGCTCCCACTCCGGGGCGCCCGCCGGGCGCGAACTCACGGTCACCGGCCGGCGTCCGGTCCCGTCGGCGTCGGTGACGTGGACCTGGATCTCGACGGCACCGGATTCCGGGATCCGCAGGGGGGCCTGGATGACGAGTTCGTCCAGGACCGGGCAGTCCACCCGGTCCCCGGCGGTGATGGCGAGTTCGACCAGGGCGGCGCCGGGGATGACGACGGTGCCGGCGATGGCGTGGTCGGCCAGCCACGGGTGGGAGGTGAGGGACACCCGCCCGGCCAGCAGCACCCCACCCGGTACCTCCACCACCGTGTTCAGCAGCGGATGCCCACCGGCCGCCTGACCAGCGGCGGCGGTGGCGGTGTGGGGGGCGAGCCAGTAGCGGTCCCGCTGGAACGGGTACGTCGGCAGGGAGACCGCCCGCCCGGGGACCGGGGCCCCCGGGACCAGGGCGGCGAGGGCGGCCGCGGAGACGGGGCCGCCCCCGACCCACAGCTCGGCCATCGACTGCAGGAACCGGGCCGGTTCGTCTTCGTCACGCCGCAGCGTCCCGGTCACGAGGGCGTCCTCGATCCCGGCTCGCTCCAGGGTGGCCTCGATGCCCGTCGTCAGCACCGGGTGCGAGCTCACCTCGATGAACACCCGGTGCCCCTCGGCCACCAGACGCTCCACCGCCGCCGCGAACCGCACCCGCGAGCGGAGGTTCCGCACCCAGTAGCCAGCGTCCAGCTCCCCGGTGACCCAGTCCACGTCCACCGTCGACATCAACGTCACCACAGGACCGGGCGGCTGGTCCCGAGTCCCCTCGGCGTGCGGGTCCGGGTCGCCGGTCCCGGTCAGCGCCGCGGTCACGGCGGCGGTCAGCTCGGTCTCGATCGCTTCGACGTGCACCGAATGCGACGCGTAGTCGACCGGCAGCAACGTCCCCTGCACCCCGTCGGCCAGCGCAGCCCGGACCACCGCGCGCACCGCGGCCCGGTCGCCCGAGAGGACCACCGAGTCGGGGGCGTTGACCGCGGCGATCTCCACCGCCCGTCCGTCGATCAGCTCGCCGGCCCGCTCCTCGCCCACCGCCACCGACAGCATCGCGCCCCGCCCCGACAGGTGCGCCGCGATCACCCGGCTGCGGGCCACCACCAGCCGCATCCCCTGGGCCAGGGTCAGCTTCCCCGCGACGACCGCCGCGGCGATCTCACCCTGGGAGTGGCCAACCACCGCATGCGGAGTGACACCGCGCGCCCGCCACGTCTCGGCCAGGGACACCATCACCGCGAACGACACCGGCTGGACCACGTCGACCCGATCCAGCGACGGAGCACCAGGCACCCCGTCCACGACATCTCGCAGCGACCACTCGAGGAGCCCGTCGCACTCGTCCATCCTCGACGCGAAAACCGCGTCGGCCGCCCACAGCCCTCGCGCCATCCCGGCCCACTGCGCGCCCTGCCCCGGGAACGTGAACACCACGCCCCCGGGCAACCCGGCCGCGTGCTCCCCACCCGGCGAGGCGGCCACCGCGCGCAACTTCGCCACGGCCTCGTCCCGGCCGGTGGCCACCACCGCAGCCCGGAACTCCCACACCGGACGGCCGGTCAGCAGCGCCCGGCCGACGTCGCCAAGGCCCAGCATGGGTTCGAGGGCCAGGAAGTCGGCCAGCTGGGCGGCTGCCGCCCGCAGCCCCGGCGCGGAGCGCGCCGACACCACCAGTGGCACCGCGACCGGCGCGTCCGAGGCGGGGACGGCAGCCACGTCCGGGGTGTCGGGGGCCTGTTCGAGGATGACGTGGGCGTTGGTGCCGCTGAACCCGAACGAGGACACGCCCGCGCGGCGGGGGCGGTCCGTCCGGGGCCAGTCGCGTTCTTCGGCCAGGATCTGGACGTTGCCGGCCGACCAGTCGACCTTCGACGAGGGAGTGTCGGCGTGCAGGGTCCGCGGCAGGATGCCGTGGCGCATGGCCAGGATCATCTTGGCGATCCCCGCCACCCCGGCCGCGGCCTGGGTGTGGCCGATGTTCGACTTCACCGACCCCAGCCACAACGGCTCACCCTGCTCACCGCGGTCGCCATACACCGCCAGCAGGGCCTGCGCCTCGATCGGGTCACCCAGAGCCGTCCCGGTGCCATGGGCCTCCACCGCGTCCACCTCGGACGGGGACAGCCCCGCGCTGGCCAAGGCCTGACGGATCACCCGCTGCTGCGAAGGCCCGTTCGGCGCGGTCAACCCATTCGAGGCACCGTCCTGGTTCACCGCACTGCCGCGGACCACCGCCAGCACCTCATGCCCCAGACGCTGCGCATCCGACAGCCGTTCCAGCACCAGCATCCCCGCGCCCTCGGCCCAGCCCACACCGTCCGCGCGGTCCGAAAACGCCTTGCACCGGCCGTCGGCGGCCACGCCCCGCAGCCGGGAGAACTCCACGAACACCCCCGGATGCGCGATCACCATCACGCCACCGGCCAGGGCCATCGAACACTCCCCCGCCCGC
>JALZBL010000044.1 GCA_030947395.1 Actinomycetota bacterium
CACGCACCAACGACGACGGTTCGCTGGTTCCGTTGGCCGAGCAGGACCGAACCCGTTGGGACACCCAGGCGATCACCGAGGGCGTCGCGCTGATCAGCCGGGCCCTGGCCAGCACCCCGCTCGGCGGTTACCAACTGCAGGCGGCGATCGCCGCCGTCCACGCCGAAGCTCCCACCTCCGAAGACACCGACTGGGTGCAGATCGTCGCGCTGTACGAACTGCTCGAGCGGCTCGCCCCCAACCCCATGGTCACCCTCAGTCGGGCGGTCGCGGTCGCGATGGTGCGCGGCCCCCGCGCGGGCCTGATCCTGCTCGAAGCGCTCGAGGCCGATCCCCGGATGGCCAAGCACCACCGACTGCACGCCGTCCGGGCCCACCTGCTGGAGCTGACCGGGGATCAGGATGCCGCCCGGTCGGCCTACCTCGCCGCCGTCCGACGGACCACCAGCCTGCCCGAGAAGCAGTACCTCGAGGCCAGGAGTCGAGCGCTCGATCACTAATGCCTTCCGGACCCTGAGTTTGCGAAATCAGCAACTCTCCTTGCGAGCCCGCGCGATCTCGATGCATGGTCGGCGGCGGAGGTGGTCACCATGACCGGGGAACGAGCGCAAGACCTGACCCAACGACCCACCGATAAGCCCGCCGAGACGTTCGACGTCGCGGTGATCGGCGGCGGTGCCGCCGGCTTGAGTGCAGCGATGGTGCTGGGCCGCGCGCGACGCTCGGTGATCGTCATCGACGCCGGAAACCCGCGCAACGCCCCCGCGGACGCAGTGCACGGTTACCTGACCCGGGACGGCATCAGTCCGGTCGAATTCGTCGAGACCGGCCAGAAGGAGGTCGAGCACTACGGCGGCCTGGTCGTGCGCGGCGAGGTCCAGGCCGCGCGGCAAAGCGACCACGGCTTCGACGTGAGCCTGAGCGATGGCCCGTCGGTCACCGCCCGGCGGCTGCTGGTGACCACCGGGTTGGTCGATGAGCTGCCCGACGTGCCCGGTGTGCGGCAACGGTGGGGGCGGGACGTGCTGCACTGCCCGTACTGCCATGGATGGGAGGTCCGAGATCAGCCGGTTGGTGTCCTGGGCAGCAGTGCCTGGGCCGTGCACCAGACGTTGCTGTTCCGACAGTGGACGTCCGACCTGGTGCTGTTCACCCACACCGCACCCGCGCTGACCGACGAACAAACCGAGCAGCTGGCCGCCCGCGGCATCCGCGTCGTCGAAGGCCGCGTCGACTCCCTCGAGGTGCACGACGATCGCCTGACCGGAGTCCGCCTGGCCGACGGCACCGTGGTGACCCGGCAGGCCGTGGTCGTCGGCCCGCGGTTCGTGGCCCGCGCGCAGGTGTTGGCCACGCTCGGCGTGGAACCCACGCCGCACCCATCCGGCCTCGGTGAATACATCCCCTCCGACGCCACCGGCCTGACCGACGTGGCTGGGGTTTGGGTCGCCGGGAATGTGGCCAATGTGCAGGCCCAAGTGGTCACGGCGGCCTCCGAAGGCGTCATGGCCGCCGCCGCCATCAACGCCGACCTGATTGCCGAAGACACCCAACGTGCCGTCACTGCCTACCGGGATCGGTCCCGCGCCGCCCCGGCGAACCCCGCCGCGGGCCGGCCGTGAGCCACGACCCAACCGCGTACGACGTCATCCAGTTCACCCGGGAGTTCTGGGACGAGCGCTACCGCTCCGTCGATCACCTCTGGAGCGGGAACCCCAATCCCCGACTCGTGGAACGCGCCGTGGACCTGGCCCCGGGCACCGCATTGGACGTCGGCAGCGGCGAAGGCGCGGATGCGATCTGGCTGGCCGCTCGCGGCTGGCGGGTCCTGGGCGTAGACGTGTCGACGGTGGCCTTGGACCGCGCCGCCGAGCACGCCGCCCGCAGCGGACAGGCGGTGGTGGATCGGATCACCTGGCAGCAGGCCGACCTGCTGTCGTGGGATCCCGGGCCGGGGCAGTTCGACCTGGTGTCGGCGCAGTTCATGCACCTGCCCCGGCCGGCCCTCGCGTCACTGCACCGCCGACTGGCCGCTGCCGTCCGTGCGGGCGGAACGCTGCTGGTCGTCGGTCACCATCCGTCGGACCGGCAAACCTCGGCCCGGCGGCCCGACCATCCCGAACTGCTCTTCACCGCCGAAGACGTCGCGGCCGATCTCGACCCGGACACGTGGCAGGTCATCCTCGCCGCGGCCCCCGAACGCGAGGCGACCGACCCGGACGGGGTGCCGGTGACGGTCCGCGACGCGGTGCTGCACGCCGTCCGCCGGCACTGACCAACGCCTGGCCGACGGCGGTCAACACCGGGCGCCGATCCTTCACCTTCGGGGGCCACCCGGGCTAGCCGCTTCGCCAGCGAAGGTCGACCGCCCTCCGGATCCCCGCCCTCCGGATCCCAGCCCTCCGGATCCCAGCCGGTGGGTAGCACGGCGACCCGGTGGGGCGACGTAACGTTGCCGTCTCATGTCCGCGCCAGTCACTCGCCATCGCTTCCCGGTTGTCGTCGCCCGGCTCCGGTCCGCCGGGTGCGTCTTCGCCGAGGACGAGGCGCGACTGCTCATCGCCGCGTCGAGCACCCCGGCCGAGCTCGCGAAGCTGCTCGACCGCCGAGCCAGCGGGCAACCGCTGGAGTACGTCCTTGGTTGGGCCGAGTTCTGCGGCCGGCGAATTGCGGTGGAGCCGGGCGTGTTCGTGCCGCGCCGCCGCACCGAATTCCTCGTCCGCGAGGCGCTTGCGCTGACCCGCCCGATCGTGGCTCGGCGCCGGGGTGTGGTCGTCGACCTGTGTTGCGGCTCCGGGGCGGTGGGGGCCGTGCTGGTCGACGCCCTGCGGCGGGTCGAGCTGTACGCCGCGGACATCGATCCGGTCGCGGTGCGCTGTGCCCGCCGCAATCTCGCTGGGCCTGGCGCCGCGGTGTTCGAAGGCGACCTCTACGCCGCACTGCCGGAGTCGCTGCGCGGCCGGGTCGACGTCCTGGTCGCCAACGCCCCGTACGTGCCGACCGAGGCGATCGGGCTGATGCCGCCGGAGGCGCGCCGGTACGAGGCGTGGGTTGCCCTCGACGGCGGCCCGGACGGGCTCGACGTGCTGCGGCGCGTGATCGCCGAGGCATCCACCTGGTTGGCCGCGGACGGTTCGGTGTTGGTCGAGACGAGCGAGGGTCAGGCGCCGAACCTCGTCGAAGCCGTGGCCGGGGCCGGGCTGACCCCGCGCGTGGCCAGTTGCGACGAGCTGGGGGCCACGGTCGTAGTCGGCCAACGGCCCGCCGTGCGGTAGTCGCATCCGAATCGGCGCGCGACCGCGGGCCGGCCCCAAGCCTGGTCGCGTCGGATCGGCCAACGGTCGGTCACCACTCCTGGCTCAATTCGTATACAAAGCCGTCGGGAGCTGCCGCCCGGTGTGGGAGGGTTCGCGGGTGATCGAGACCGAGCACTACCTGCGGTTCGAGCGGGTCGATGCGGTGGCACAGACCGACCGCGGGCTGCTGGCCGAACTGCACGGCGAGCAGCTGCGCCTCGATGTGGTCCGCAGCGACGTCATTCGGGTCAAGATCAGCCGTGGCGGCGCGTTCGACGACGCGCCGACCTACGCCGTCTGCGTGGATCCGATGGGCGAGCCGGTCGAGTTCGAGGTTCAGCGACAGGACGATGTCGTTCGCCTGCGGACATCGGCCCTGACGGTCACCCTGGGTCTCGAGCCGTTCCGGCTCGACGTGCACCGCTGCGACGGCAGTGCCGTGATCGAGACCGCGCAGGACGCGCACGGGCGCTACTGGGGCTACGCCACCCTCAACGACGCCTTCGCGCTGCGCCGCCGGTGCCGGCGCGAAGACGCCGTCTTCGGGCTTGGCGAGAAGTCCGGCCGGCACAATCGCAAGGGCCGCGACTTCACCCTCTGGAACGCCGACGTGCTGGATCCGCATACCGCCCGGGAGTTCAGCGCCGGCCGACCTCCGGAGGACCCGCGCGCCGACCGGAACAGTGTCGAGTGGGACCCGTACTACGTGACCGTGCCGTTCTTCTACCACCAGACCTATCCGGGCGGCGCCATGGCCGCGTCCTTTTTCGACAACGGGTACCGGGGCCACTACGACTTCGGGCCGCCGGAGGAGTACCGCATCCACTTCGCCGGCGGCCAGTACACCGAATACGTCTTCGCCGGGCCTGACCTGCCCGATATCCTCGGCGCCTACACGTGGTTGACCGGGCGCGCGGCGCCGCCGCCGCTGTGGGCGCTCGGCTATCACCAGTCCCGCTGGTTCCACTACTCCCAGGACGCAGTCGAGGAACTGGCCGCGCGCCACCGGGAGCTGGACATCCCCTGCGACGGGCTGTGGTTCGACATCGAGTACATGGACGGCTACCGGGTTTTCACCTGGGACCGGAAGGCGTTCCCCGATCCGGGCGCCCTGCTGGGCCGCCTGCGCGACCTGGGCTTTCGAGTCATCACCATCATCGACCCCGGCGTGAAGTACGAGCCCGGCTACTGGGTGTTCGACCAGGCCCGCGAACGCGACGTGCTGTGCCGCACCGAGGGCGGCGACATCTACGTCGGGCAGGTGTGGCCGGGCAATACGGCGTTTCCCGACTTCGTCACCGAGGAGGCCCGGACCTGGTGGGGAGAACTGAACGCCGAGCACGTGAGGTCGGGCCTCGCCGGCATCTGGAACGACATGAACGAGCCCGCTACCGGCAGCATTGCCGCCGAGCGGATGCGCTTCGATCGCGGACGCCACCCCCACGAGCGCTACCACAACCAGTACGCGTTGCTCATGGCCATGGGCACGAGCGCCGGGTTGCGCGCGGCGGCGCCGAACCTGCGCACGTTCGTGCTCTCGCGCGCGGGCTTCGCCGGCATCCAGCGCTATGCGGCCAACTGGCTGGGCGACAACCAGTCCCGTTGGGACCACCTGTGGCTGAGCATGCCGATGGGCATGGGTTACGGCCTGTCCGGGCAGCCGTTCGTCGGCGCTGACATCGGCGGCTTCCACGGCAACTCGAACGCGGAGTTGTTCCTGCGGTGGATGCAGTACGGCACGCTGACCCCCTTCTGCCGCAATCACTCCGAGATCGGCAACGTCGACCAGTACGCGTGGGCGTGGGGCGACGTCGTCCAGGGGCTCGTCCGCGACGCGATCCGACTGCGTTATCGGCTACTGCCCTACATCTACGCAACGTTCCTGCACTCGACCGAGACGGGTGCCCCGATTCAACGACCGCTCGTGTACGACTACCAGTACGACCCAGCGGTACGCGACATCGACGACCAGTACCTTTTCGGCCCCGACCTGCTGGTCGCTCCGGTGACCGCCCCGGGTCAGACGGCCCGCCAGGTCTATCTCCCGGCCGGAGGCTGGTACGACTGGTACTCGGACGAGGCGTTCGTCGGTCCCCGTTTCCTGGTGGCCCCGACACCGATGGAGCACATCCCCCTCTACGCCCGGGCCGGCGCGGTGATCCCGATGTGGCCCGAGGCGCCCCGATCTACGGCGGGATACCACCCCAAGACGATCGAACTCCATGTCTTCGTTCCGGCTGACGCAGGCACCTACCGGTCATTCGTCCAGGAGGACGACGGCCTGACCCTGGCCGCCCAGTCCGGCCGCCGTTACCGCACCTCGTTCGAGGTCACGCGGGAAGCAGGCGTCGTGACGGTGCACGCGGAGGTCGAGGGCGACGGATACCCCGAATTCGGCCGGACGCAGTTCTTCCTGTTCGTCCACGGCTCGCCCGCGGACTCGGTCGTAGTGAACGGCAAGCCGGTGCGCCGCCACGATGGGTACTTCGTGATCCCTAACCCGGGCACCGGGTTCGTTGCCAGCTTCGCCGGATGACGTCACGCCGCCGCCATTGTGCCCGGCCCATCGGCGGGGCTGCGATCTTTCACCACGGACCGCCCCGGTGATCAGATCCGCCCAGCGGGCCGAGGACGCGACCGGGCCCGCGAGCAGGAGACCCAGCGACGCGTTGACGCCGAGCGCCTGCGCATCGCCCGCGAACTCCACGACGTCGTCGCGCACAACATCTCGCTGATCAACGTCCAGGCGACGATGGGCGTTCATTTCATGGACGAGCGCCCGGGTGAGGCGACGGCGGCCCTGGCGGCCATCAAGGCGGCCAGCAAGCATGCGTTGCGTGAGCTGCGCCGAATCCTCGACGTGCTGCGCCAGGCCGAGGAAGCCGAACCCACCGCTCCCGCGCCGGGGCTGGCCGAACTCGACTCGCTGATCGTGAGCACGACCAGGCCGGCCTGCCAATCCAGGTGCGCGTGCTCGGCCAACCACGACCGCTTCCCCCCACCGTCGACGTCGCCGCATTCCGGATCATCCAGGAGTCTCTGACCAATGCCCTGCGCTACGCCGGGTCAGCCCAGACCCGCGTCACCCTGCACTTTCATCCCTCCTCCTTGACCGTCGAGGTCGCCGACGACGGCGACGATGACACCGCGTCAGTGCCACTGGGGTCGGGCCACGGCATCGCCGGCATGCGCGAACGCGCCGCGGCGGTCGGCGGCACGCTTCACGCCGAATCCGCCGCCAACGGTGGGTTCGTTGTCTGCGCCGAGCTTCCCCTCATCTCGGTGCGGCCGTGATCCGAGTCCTGCTGGCCGACGATCAGGCCCTCGCCCGGGCTGGGTTCCGATCCATTCTCGACTCCACGGCAGATCTCGGTCATTGCCGAAGCAGCGAATGGCGCCGACGCCGTCGAGCAGTCGCGCCACCACCGCCCGGACGTCATCCTCATGGACATCCGCATGCCCCTGCACCGACGGGTTGGAGGCCACCTGCCAGATCTGTACGGAGGCCGATCCAGCCGGTCCTCGAGTCATCATCCTGACCACCTATGAGGCCGACGACTACGTCTACGCCGCCATCCGGGCGGGGGCGAGCGGCTTCCTGGTCAAGGACACCGAGCCGGGCGAGCTGTTTCACGCCATCCGGGTCGTCGCCAGGGGCGAGGCCCCGGGAACGCGAGATCATGATCCTGGTTGCGGCCGGCCTGAGTAACACCGAGATCGCCGACGAGCTCCTTCCTCAGCCCCCACACTGCTAAGACCCACGTCAACCGGGCCATGGCCATGCTCGACGTCCGCGACCGCGCCCAATTGGTGGTTATCGCCTACGAGAGCGGCCTGGTCGACGCCCGCCGGCCTTGAGCCGGTTCAGGCCAGCCCTGCTCGGAGCGGAACGCGTCCGAGCGACGGGCGGGTATACCTGACGGGAGACGTTCGATCGGAGATGAGGGTGATGGATGAGGACACCACTCCCCCGCCGCGAAGGTCGAGGGCGTCGACCGCCAACGCCAAGCGGGGAGCCCAGCGGCGGCACCCGAGCGTCTGGCAATGGATCCGCTACAGCTTCGGGGCCGGCCTACCACCGTCGCTGAGCCAGTGGGTCCTGCGCGACACCACCGGTCCTACGTGGTGGCTGCGCCACATCGGCCGGTCGATGTTGCAGATGGCCCCGTTGATCGCGGCGGTCATCGTCTTCCTGCCCGGCCCACTCGACCTACGTCTGTACACCGCTCTCCTCGGCACCCTGACCGGACTGATGTGCAGCGTGTTCCTCATGTGGGGCATCACCGAGCACCGCCTGGTCAAGGCCGGCTTCGCGCCGGGCGTGGCCGAGCAGGCCCGCGAGGAACGCGTCACCGCCCGCCGCAACGCCCGCTGGCCCCGCCCCCCGGGGTGACCTGGCGGGGCGCGGGGCGAGGGTGCGCCCGAGCCGGTCCGTAGGCTTTGGCGAATGGTCAGTGCGTCCCGGCCGAGTGGCTGATGAGCGGTTCCACCGCGCTCGAGCGACTAGGACTTACCTACTCCCCGGCCGGCTCTGAACTTGGAATCGAACTCGGCCGCAGCCCGGGGATGGCACCGCACCTGCGCGGCGTCCCCCGGCACGACGAGATGGTCGACGCCCGGGGCGACGTTCGCCGATCCTGGCGCGGCGTCGGCCAGGCGTTGGGCGAGGTGGGTCCGGGCGGGTTGCGCGAACGGGCGCGCACGATCGCGCGGCTGCTGGCCGACGACGGCGCCACCTACCGGGCACCGACGACCGGTACCGAACGGCTCTGGTCGCTGGATCCGCTGCCCATGGTTGTCGACGCTGCACAGTGGGTCGGGCTCGAGCGGGGACTGGTGCAACGGGCCGAGTTGCTCGACCACGTGCTGGCCGACCTCTACGGCCCGCGCCGCCTGATCACGTCGGGGCTGATCCCACCGGAGGTGGTGTACGGCCACCCCGGGTTCATCCGCCAGGTCGACGGCATCACGCTCCCGGCGGCCCGCCAGCTCTTCCTCGCCTCGGCCGACCTGGCCCGCGACTCCGCGGGGCAATGGCGGGTCCTCGGCGATCGCACCCAGGCTGCGTCCGGTGCCGGCTACGCCATGGAGAACCGCGGCGTGCTGTCCCGCGCCCTACCCGGCCTGTACCGCGGCACCGGCGTGCATCGGATCGCGCCGTTCTTCCACACCATGCGACGGGCGTTGCAGCAGCTGGCCCACGACGACGCAGCGGCGCGAGTCGTCCTACTCACGCCGGGCGCCCACAGCGAGACCGCGTTCGACCAGGCGCTCCTGTCGTCGCTGCTCGGCTTTCCCCTCGTCGAGG
>JALZBL010000002.1 GCA_030947395.1 Actinomycetota bacterium
GGCATTGGCGTTGACGTAGCAGCGGATCGCCGCGTCGAAGCGGTCGGGGCCGGCCTTCTCCCGCGCGGTGCGCAGGGCCGCAGCGCCCTTGTCGTAGGTGGTGGCGTAGTAGCCGCGCGTGTCGTCGCCGTAATCGGCGGTGCCCTTGTCGACCGGTCCGGGCAGCGCGAGGGCCGACGTGACGATTGGCGTCGAGTCGGTGAGCTGCTCGGCGTAGGTCGCGAACGCCTCGTCCAGCCAGGCGTGCGAGGCCTGCGAGTCGCCGACCATCGCGTAGAACCACTGATGGGCGATCTCGTGCACGGTGACGAGGCGTCGCGAGCCGAGCAGGAAGATCGAGCTGGGGTACTCGATTCCGCCGCCGTCGCTGGGCAGCAACGTGATCGACAACGAGGGGAACGGGAACGGGCCGAAGCGCCGGCTCAGGCCGTCGAGGGCGAAGCGGGCGTCGGCGACGACCTTGGCCAGCTCGAAAGCCCCGGCCGCGCCGACCTGCAGCCGGATCTGACCGAGCGCGACGTCGGTGGTCTTGAAGGCTCCGACGGCCACGCTGACGTCCCGCGCGGCGTCCAGGCTCGAGTGCCAGGTCCGCCGGCCCAGACTGGTCGGGCCGGGTGTCGCCCGACCGGACGTCATGACGACGTCGTCGGTCGGCGCGGACACGGTGAGATCGGTGCGGGCCGCCTCGCTGGTGGCGCTCTCGGCGGTAAACCGGATCATGGGCTCCGTGTGCCATCCGTAACCGCGTTCCCAGGCCAGCAGCGGCTGGGCCGAGGCGAACCAGGCGAAGTTACCGGTCCGGCCGAACCGGTCGAACGACTCCGCGCCGAGGGTCAGGGTGAACTCGAGCTGGGCGCGCACGGTGGTCCCGGCGGCGACGGTCGAGGAGAACGGGATGTGCAGCAGACCCCCCTGACTGCCGGGAGCCGCCCCGGCGGCCTGATAGCGGGCCGCCCCGCCACCGTGGTCGGCGCGGGCCGCGGTCACCTGGATGCGGGTGCCCTGCTGGTAGGTCCGCAGGCTGTTGGCGGTCAACCGGAAGACCAGCTCGGTGATGTCGGCGTCGGGGGTGAATTCGACGGCCTCGGTACCGCGCACCGAGGTGTGGTCGCCGGCGACGTCGAACGCCAGCCGGATGGCCGGACGCCGTGGGTCGGGCTCGAGGTAACGGGCTGGGCAGACGGCGGGTGCCGACGGGCTCGTCGCCGCCGGGGTTGAGGTCGGCGCCGGGCGCGAGGCAGCGGGGACCGACGCCGACGAGGTCGGCGCTGCCCGTCCGGTGCCCCGGACGGTGTGGGTGCAGCCGGCGAGCAGGCTCGCACCGCCGAGTACGGCCGTCGCGGCGACGACCCAGCGGCGGATCCCGGCCGCGCGTGGCACGTCAGTCCAGCCGGACGACGGCCCGGGCGCGGGCCAGCACCGACTGGCCCTGCGACGTCGCGGTCAACGCGACGACCACCGTCCGCGCCTCGGCGTCCACTTCCTTGACCTCGCCGCCGACGACCAGCCGCGCGCCGTCGCCGTCGTCGGGCACGACCATCGGACGGGTGAACCGCACCCCGTAGTCGAGCACCGCGCCGGGGTCACCGACCCAGTCGGTCACCACGCGCACGGCTTCGGCCATCGTCAGCATGCCGTGGGCGATCACGTCGGGCAGGCCCACCTCGAGCGCGAAGCGCTGGTTCCAGTGAATTTCGTTGAAGTCGCCGCTCGCCCCGGCGTAGCGCACCAGGTCGACCCGGCGCAGCTGGAAGACCTGCTCCGGCAGCCTCGTCCCGACGCGGAGGTCGGCGAACCGAACGCCCGCCATCAGGCCCCCGTTCCGCGGGCGACGAGCACCGAGCGAGCGGACAGGACGGCCGAACCCGCGGCGTCGGTCACGTCCGCGCGCAGGCCGACCAGGTCGTTTCCGGCGGCCGAGCGGATCGACTCGACCGTGACGGTCACCGCCAGCTCGTCGCCGGCCACGATGGGACGGGTGTAGGAGAAGCGTTGCTCGCCGTGGACGACGCGGGAGTAGTCCAGGCCCAGCTCGGGATCGAAGGTGACCTGGTTGCCCGCCGTCATCGTCACGACCACGGCGAACGTCGGCGGGGCCACCACGTCGGCGTAACCGCGGGCCCGCGCACGGTGCGGATCGTGGCACAGCGGGCTGGTCTCACCGATCGCGGTGGCGAACTCACGGATCTTCTCGCGGCCGACCAGATATGGCTTCGTGGCCGGGTAGCGGCGGCCGACGAAGGACGCGTCGAGGGCCATGGCCGAACCGTATACGACCGCGCGGCCCGGCACCGGGGCTGCGTCAGCGGGTCTCGCGGTGCTCGGTGTGCCGGCCGCAGTTCGGGCAGAACTTCTTCAGATCCAGCCGGTCCGGGTCGTTACGCCGGTTCTTCTTGGTGATGTAGTTGCGGTGCTTGCACTCCTGGCAGGCCAAGGTGATCTTCGGACGGACGTCGGTGGCAGCCACGGGAAGTGCCTTTCGTGATCGGTCGAGAGTTCTTCGATGGAATGGTGTGCTCGCGCACACCGGTCGCGAAGGTGTGCACTCGCACACCGGTGGCGACGGTGTGCTCCCGCACACCGGTAGCGAGGGCCGGACTTGAACCGGCGACACAGCGATTATGAGCCGCTTGCTCTACCAACTGAGCTACCCCGCCAAATATTGCGGCACCCGGCGGGCGGGGTCCGCAACGGGCCATGATACGCACCCGGCGCGACGGAGTCCCCAACGGCGGTTCTTACGGCCGCGCCGTCCTCGTGCGGAGCCCCCTTACGGAATCGAACCGTAGACCTTCTCCTTACCATGGAGACGCTCTGCCGACTGAGCTAAGGGGGCAGCCGGCCCATCGCGGCGAGCGCGTCGAGCCGAGCAAACGGTACACGAGCCGGCAACGAGTTCTCGAACTGCCCGCCGGCCGGACCGGGTTACGTGGCGGGTGTTGGGTTCGAACCAACGTAGGCTGAGCCGACGGTTTTACAGACCGTTCCCTTTGACCACTCGGGCAACCCGCCAGGTGCACCACCAGTGACGGGCGGCGCGCTAGAGCGTACCCGACCGCCTGGGTAGCCTCGCACCGCAAACCGCTTCGAGCAGGAGGTTCAGAAGATGGCCGACGCCTCGTTCGACGTCGTCAGCAAGGTCGACGGACAGGAGGTCGACAACGCCGTCAACCAGGCGGCCAAGGAACTGGCCCAGCGCTTCGACTTCCGCGGCACGAACGCCTCGATCCAGGCCGGCGCTGACCTGGGATTCACCATCCGGGCCGACTCGCAGGAGCGTGCGAAGGCGGCCCTCGACGTGTTCAAGGAGAAGCTGGTCAAGCGCTCGATCTCGCTGAAGTCTCTCGACGCCGGTGAGCCCAAGCAGTCGGGCAAGGCCTACCTCATCACCGGTTCGCTCCAACAAGGCATCTCGGCCGATCAGGCCAAGGTGATCGCCAAGGCGGTGCGCGACGCCGGATTCAAGGGAGTTCAGGCCAGCATTCAGGGCGATCAACTGCGCATCTCGGGCAAGAAGCGCGACGACCTGCAGGCGGTGATCGCTCTGCTCAAGAGCGATGACTACGGGGTGGCCCTGCAGTTCACCAACTACCGGTGATCGCGCCACCGGTGATCGCGCGCTCCGTCGCCGAGGCACGAAGGTCGAGGTCGCCGCAGTCGTGAAGGGCATCATCCTGGCCGGCGGATCGGGCAGCCGCCTGCACCCGGTCACCCGCGCGGTGAGCAAGCAGTTGCTACCGATCTACGACAAGCCGATGATCTACTACCCCCTCTCCGTGCTGATGCTGGCGGGCATCCGCGAGATCCTGGTCATCACGACGCCGCACGACCAGGAGCAGTTCGTCCGACTGCTCGGCGACGGCTCCACCCTCGGACTGTCCTTGCGCTACGCGGTCCAACCGGAGCCCAACGGGCTGGCCGAGGCGTTCATCATCGGCCGCGAGCACGTCGCCGGCGACGGGGTCGCCCTGGTCCTCGGCGACAACATCTTCCACGGGCATGACCTGGCCGGCCTGCTGACCGACGCGGCCAACACGCTGACCGGGTGCCGGTTGTTCGGCTACCAGGTCCGCGATCCACAGCGGTACGGCGTGGCCGAGGCCGACTCCGACGGGCGGCTGATCTCGATCGAGGAGAAGCCGCGTCAGCCGAAGTCCAACATGGCGGTCACCGGGCTCTACTTCTACGACAACGCCGTCCTGGACATAGCCGCCGGGCTGGAACCCTCGCCGCGCGGTGAGCTGGAGATCACCGACGTGAACAACGTATACGTCGGCCGCGGTACGGCGCACCTGATCGATTTGGGGCGGGGCACCGCCTGGCTCGACACCGGCACCGAGGATTCCCTGATCGAGGCGGGTCAGTACGTCCAGGTGCTCGAACACCGGCAGGGGGTACGGATCGCCTGTCTGGAGGAGATCGCGCTGCGGCGCGGGTTCATCACCGCCGACGCGGCCTTCGCCCTCGGCGCCGCGCAGGCCAAGTCCGGCTACGGCGAATACGTGATGGCGGTGGCCCGCACCTTCGGCGCGGGCGCCGCCTGAGCTGCGCTCCGCCGGCGACGGGCCAGGCCGCTCAGCGCCAGTACTTCGGGTCGTCGCGGGCCATCGTTTCCAGCCGGGCGATGCGCTGGCCCATCGGCGGGTGGGTGGAGAAGATGTTCTTGCCCCGGAACGGGGCGGCGATCATCAGGTGGCTGGTGGTGACCAGCCCGGGATCCTGCGGCAGCGGGACGGCCGCGATACCGGACTCCAGTTTGCGCAGGGCGCGGGCCAAAGCCAGCGGGTCACCGGCCAGCTCGGCCCCCGACTGGTCGGCCTGATACTCGCGCGCGCGGCTGATGGCCAGCTGGATCACCGCCGCCGCCATCGGAGCGAGGAACAGCATGATCAGCCCGACGAACGGGTTGTTGTTCTCCCGGTCGCGCCCGCCACCGAAAAACATCGCGAACTGGGCGACGTAGGTGATGGCCGTGGCAAAGGCCGCGGCGACCGAGGACGTCAGGATGTCGCGGTTGTAGACGTGACTGAGCTCATGAGCCAGGACCGCCCGCAGTTCGCGGTGATCGAGGAGGCGCAGGATGCCGTCGGTGCAGCAGACCGCGGCGTGGCGCGGGTTGCGCCCGGTGGCGAAGGCATTGGGCTGGGGGGCCGGCGAGATGTACAACCGCGGCATCGGCTGCTGGGCCGACGTGGCCAGGTCGCGCACGATCGAATACAGGATCGGGTACTGGGCCTCGCTGGCCGGCTGGGCGCGCATGGACCGCAGGGCGATCTTGTCGGAGTTGAAGTAGGCGAAGGCGTTGATGCCCAGCGCGATGACCAGCGCGATCGTCATCCCGCCGGTACCCCCGATAAGGCGGCCGAGGACCAGGAACAGGCCGGCCAGGCCAGCGAACAGGACCGCCGTTTTCAGGCCGTTGGAACCACGGTGCATGCTGGTTCAACGCGCGAGGGCCGGTCGCGCGTTCCCGCCCGCGGTCCGGGCCGTCGGCCGCGTCGGTGGCTCGGCTGGGACGGCGCATTGGTCAGGTAGGTCACGACCGCGGCCGCCCCGGGGCCGGGCACCGCTAGACTGGGCGGTTGCGTCGGCCGGGTCCTGGGGTGCCGGCGAGCCGCGCGCACCAGCCGAAGGAGTCACGACCAATGCCCAAGGACGTGCACCAGCTCGAGCGCGTCGTCATCCGCATCGCCGGCGATTCCGGTGACGGAATGCAGCTCACCGGTGACCGGTTCACGGCCGAGACCGCCTCGTTCGGCAATGACCTCTCGACGCTGCCCAACTTCCCCGCCGAGATCCGCGCGCCCGCCGGCACCTTGCCGGGCGTCTCGTCCTTCCAGCTGCACTTCGCCGACCACGACATCCTCACCCCGGGTGACCGTCCCGACGTCCTGGTGGCGATGAACCCGGCCGCGCTCAAGGCCAACCTGGGCGACCTGCCGAAGAATGCGACGGTCATCGTCGACACCCACGACTTCACCGCGCGGGCCCTGGCCCGGGTGGGCTGGGCGGGGGATCCCCTGACCGACGGCACGCTCGACGCCTTCCACGTGCACGCCCTCGATCTGACCCAACTGACCCTGGACGCCCTGGCCGACACCGCACTGTCGCGCAAGGACGCCGGCCGCTCGAAGAACATGTTCGCCCTCGGGCTGCTCTCGTGGATGTACTCGCGACCGACCGAGGGAACCATCCGGTTCCTGCGCCAGAAGTTCGCCGGGAAGGTCGAGATCGCCGAGGCCAACATCGTCGCGTTGAAGGCCGGCTGGAACTACGGCGAGACGACCGAGGACTTCGCGGTCTCCTACGAGATCAAGCCGGCCCCCCTGCGCCCGGGCATCTACCGCAACATCACCGGCAACCTGGCCCTGTCCTACGGCCTGGTCACCGCGGCCCAGCGCACCGGCCGGCCGCTGTTCCTGGGGGCGTACCCGATCACCCCGGCGTCGGACATCCTGCACGAGCTGTCCAAGCACAAGCGCTTCGGCGTGCGGACGTTCCAGGCCGAGGACGAGATCGCCGGCATCGGGGCCGCCCTGGGTGCGTCCTTCGGGGGTGCCTTAGGGGTGACGACCTCATCCGGGCCCGGCATCGCGCTCAAGGGCGAGACGATCGGCCTCGCGGTGTCCTTGGAGCTCCCGCTGCTCGTCATCGACATCCAGCGCGGCGGTCCGTCCACCGGCCTGCCGACCAAGACCGAGCAGTCGGACCTACTGCAGGCCATGTACGGCCGCAACGGCGAGGCGCCGGTGCCGATCGTGGCCGCCCAGTCACCCGGCGACTGCTTCGACGCGGCGATCGAAGCGGTGCGGATCGCCACGACCTACCGCACGCCGGTCTTCCTGCTCTCCGACGGCTACCTGGCCAACGGCTCCGAGCCGTGGCGCATCCCAACGGTCGACGCCCTTCCCGAGCTGACCGTGGCGCTGGCGACCGGGCCCAACGGCACCGGTGACGAGGCCGGCACCTTCCTGCCCTATCTGCGCGATCCCGAGACCCTGGCTCGACCCTGGGCCGTGCCGGGCACCGCCGGGCTGGAACACCGGATCGGCGGCATCGAGAAGGCCGATCGCACCGGCAACATCAGCTACGACCCCGACAACCACGACTTCATGGTGCGGACCCGGCAGGCCAAGGTCGACGGCATTGCGAAATCGATCCCGCCCCTGGTCGTCGACGATCCCGACCACGCCTCGGTGTTGGTCCTCGGCTGGGGTTCCACCTACGGACCCATCGGCGCCGCCGTCCGGCGAGTGCGCCGCGCGGGGTACTCGATCGCCCAGACTCACCTGCGTCACCTCAACCCGTTCCCCGCCAATCTCGGGGAGATCCTGGCTCGCTACGACCGGGTCGTACTACCGGAGATGAACCTCGGCCAGCTCGCCCTGCTGCTGCGCGCGAAGTACCTCGTCGACGTCATCAGCGTGACCCAGGTCAGGGGGATGCCGTTTCGCGCGTCGGAGCTGGCCGAGATGCTGCAAGGAGTGCTCTCCCAAGCCAGTGAGCAGCGCAGCGCCGAAGGAGCGAGGAGCCGAGCATGACCGAGCAGCAGAGCATGACCGAGCACGGTGAAATCGGCGGTCCCGGCCCATCGCTCGGGCTCAAGGCCAAGGACTATAAGACCGACCAGGAGGTGCGCTGGTGCCCCGGCTGCGGCGATTACGCCGTCCTGGCCGCCGTCCAGTCCTTCATGCCGGAGCTGAACCTCGCCCGGGAGAACACGGTCTTCGTGTCCGGCATCGGGTGCTCGAGCCGGTTTCCGTACTACATGAACACCTATGGCATGCATTCCATCCACGGTCGGGCACCGGCCATCGCCACTGGGCTTTCCACCTCCCGCCCGGACCTCAACGTCTGGGTCGTCACCGGTGACGGCGACGCCCTCTCGATCGGCGGCAACCACCTGATCCACGCGCTGCGCCGCAACGTCAACCTGACCATCCTGCTGTTCAACAACCGCATCTACGGACTGACCAAGGGGCAGTACTCGCCGACGTCCGAGATCGGCAAAGTGACCAAGTCCTCCCCCTACGGGTCGGTGGATGCCCCCTTCAATCCGGTGTCGCTGGCCCTGGGCGCAGAAGCGTCCTTCGTCGGCCGCTCGCTGGACTCCGACCGCAAGCACCTCACCGCGGTGTTGCGCGCGGCCGCGGCGCACAAGGGCACGTCGTTGGTCGAGATCTACCAGAACTGCAACATCTTCAACGACGGGGCCTTCGAGCCGCTGAAGGACCCGGCGACCCGCGACGACTACTTCATCCGACTCGAGCACGGCCAGCCCATCCGCTTCGGCGCCGACGGGGCCAAGGCAGTCGTGCGCGAGCCTTCCGGCGCCCTGTCGATCGCCGACGCGGTGCCCATTGACGATCCCCGCGTTGTGGTCCACGACGCGCACGCCACCGACCCGTCCTACGCCTTCGCGTTGTCCCGGCTGCAGGCAATCGACGTGCGGTATTCCCCGATGGGGGTGCTCCGCGACGTCGACCGGCCAACCTACGACGAGCAGATGGCGGCCCAGATCGACGAGGCCCGCTCGGCGGCCGCCGGTGACGGCGATGCCCTCACCGGCCTGCTGCACGGTAAGGACACCTGGCAGGTCGCGTGAGCGTCGCCAATTCCAGTGACGCGCCGAAACCGGGCGAGCCCACGGCGGCGCCGGCCGATCCGTTCGAACGGCGCCGCCGTGACGGATACCTGATCTCCGACGATCGCCAACGGCTCGACCTGGATCGCATCGCCGCCTGGCTGGCCCGGTCATATTGGGCCAGCGACCGCGATCGCACCACCATCGAACGCTCCATCGCGGCTTCCCGCACCTACGGTGTGTACACGGCCGACGGGACGCAGGTCGGTCTGGCCCGTGTGACGACCGACGATGCTTCCTTCGCCTGGATCGGCGACGTCGTCATCGACGAGACCGAGCGGGGCAACGGACTAGGCACCTGGCTGGTGGGCGCGGTAGTGGAGCATCTTCGAGCGCTGGGGGTCCCCCGGTTCCTGCTCGGCACGCGAGACGCGCACGGCGTGTACGCGAGGCTCGGGTTCGAACCCCTGCGGGTTCCGGAGATCTACATGGAGATCGACGAGCGGCCCACCCGGCCTTCACGGACCGACGTCCGGGCGTAAGCGGCTCGTCGCCCGGGCGCGACGGCCCGGTCCGGGCCAGCGTTCGCCGAGTGGCCCGTTCGTGCGCCGCGGAACGTCGATACGATCAAAGACCGTGGCCGCCGTCGAGGAGCAACCGATCCGGACGCGATCGGCGGCGGCAGATCGCGGCCTCGTCTACGGCGTTCTCGCCTACCTCATGTGGGGCGTGTTCCCGCTCTACTTCCCGCTGCTCGAACCGGCCGGCGCGGTGGAGATTGTCGCCTGCCGGATCCTCTTCTCGCTACTGGTCGTGGCCGCGCTGCTCCAGCTGACCCACGGCTGGGGGCAGGTACGGCAGCTGCTGCGTAATCGTCCGGTGCGCGATCGGCTGATGATCGCCGCGGTCGTGATCTCGATCAACTGGGGCACCTACATCTGGGGCGTCAACTCCAGGCACGTGGTCGAGACCAGCCTGGGCTACTTCATCAATCCCCTGTTCACGATCCTGCTCGGGGTCGTGCTGCTCGGTGAGCGGTTGCGGCGGGTCCAGTGGATCGCCGTCGGCATCGCCGCGTCGGCGATCGTGGTGCTGACGCTGGACTACGGCCGATTGCCGTGGATCGCACTCGTCCTCGCGTTCTCCTTCGGGGTGTACGGCTATCAGAAGAAGCGGGCGTCGGCCGGCGCGGTGGAGACCCTAGCTCTCGAGACCGGCTTCCTGGCCGTGCCTGCGGCCATCACGCTCGGCGTGCTCGCCGGGCAAGGCTCGCTGGTGTTCGGCCACCACGGTGCGGGTAATGCCCTGCTCCTTGCCGGCACCGGCTTGATCACCGCCGTGCCGCTGCTGTGCTTCGGCGCCGCGGCTCGCCGGCTGCCGTTGTCGACGATCGGACTGGTGCAGTATCTGGCGCCGGTCCTGCAGTTCGGCGTCGGAGTTCTGATCCGCCACGAGCCGCTGCCGCCGGCTCGGCTGGCCGGCTTCGCGCTGGTCTGGTTGGCCCTGATCGTCCTCACCGTGGATGCGCTGCACGAACAGCACCGCGGCGCCGTCCTGGCGCGGGCCGCGGACAACTGCGCCGCCTGAAGCGGCGGGGTGCATACGCGCTGGCGGCGCAAGTAAGAAGTACCTTCGCGCCAGGCCGATCACGTGATATCTGGCGTTCCCGGCCGCGAAGCTGAAGGGCCGCTCAGGAACTGCGGGTGACGGTGAGCTCGATCAGCGCGGCCAGGGCGGCTCGGGCCGGCACGTCGGGCAGCTCGGGCAGCCGAGCCCGCGCCCGATCGGCGTACTCACGCAAGGTGGCGCGCGCCTCCTCCAGCGCCGGTGATCGGCGCAGCCGGGCCAGCGCTTCGGCGACGTCGGCCTCATCGGTGATCGGGCGGGAGATCAGCTCGCGCAGCCGGGAGCCGGATTCGTCGCAGGAGCGGTGCAGGGCGTAGAGGACGGGCAGTGTGGCGATGCCCTCGCGCAGGTCGGTTCCAGGCGTCTTGCCGGAGGAGGACGACTCCGAGGCGATGTCGATGATGTCGTCCGACAGCTGGAACGCCACCCCGATCTCCTCACCGATCCCCCGCAGTACCTCGACGTGAACGGCGTCGACCCCGGCGAACATCGCGCCGAACTGGGCGGCCGAGGCGATCAGCGAGCCGGTCTTGCCGGCCAGGACCTGCAGGTGGTGCGCCACCGGGTCGGCCCCGGGCGGAGGACCGACGGTCTCGCGGATCTGCCCGATCACCAGCCGTTCGAAGGTGCGGGCCTGGATGCGCACCGCCTCGGGACCCAGTTCGGCCAGCAGGTTCGAGGCGCGAGAGAAGAGAAAATCGCCGGTGAGGATGGCCACCGTGTTGTCCCAGCGGGCGTTGGCCGACGGGGCACCGCGGCGGACCGCGGCCTCGTCCATCACGTCGTCGTGGTAGAGCGTGGCCAGGTGGGTGAGCTCGACGACTACGGCCGACGGGACGACCCCCGGGCCGTGCGGATCACCGAAGTGGGCGGCGAGCACGGCGAGCAGGGGGCGAAACCGCTTGCCCCCCGCGTCGAGCAGGTGCGCGGCCACGACCGAGGTGAACTCGTCCTCGGCCCGCACGGATGCCGCCAGGGCCGCCTCCACCTCGGCGACTCCGGAGCGCACCGACGCCTCGAGTTCGGCGTCGACGAAACGCAGGCCGAGCGTCGCCGCCGTCACCCGCGCAGCGTCGCAGCCTTGGACGCCAGATCGAGCAGCGGCTGCGGCACGATCCCGAGGACGACGGTCACGGCGGTGCCGATCGTCAGGGCAACGGTGGTCAATCCGGACGGCACGGCGATGGTCGGTCCGTTCTCGGGCGGATCGGCGAAGAACATCATGACCACGATCCGCAGGTAGAAGAACGCCGCCACCGCGGAGCTGACCAGAGCGATCACCACCAGCGGCCCGGCGGTGTGGTAGGCCGCACGGAACACGACGAACTTCGACGTGAATCCGGACGTGAGCGGGATTCCGGCCAATCCCAGCAACAGGATGGTCATGACCGTCGCGACGAAGGGAGACTTACGGGCCAGGCCCGACCACTGCGACAGGTGGGTGGCCTCGCCGTCGGCGTCGCGGACGAGGGTCAGCAAGCCGAAGGAGGCGACCGTGGTGAACCCGTAGGCCAGCAGGTAGAACATGACCCCGGACAGGCCGTCCCGGGTGAGGGCGACCAGGCCGACCAGGACGAACCCGGCGTGGGCGATGGAGGAGTAGGCCAGGATGCGCTTGACGTCGGTCTGGGTCAGTCCGAAGACCGCGCCGACCACCATGGACGCGATGGCAACGCCCCAGATGATCGGCCGCCAGTTCCACTGGGCGCCGTAGAAACCGACGTAGAGCACCCGAGCCAGCGCCCCGAACGCCGCGATCTTCGTGCACGAGGCCATGAACGCGGTGACCGGTGTGGGCGATCCCTGGTAGACGTCGGGCGTCCAGCTGTGGAAGGGGGCGATACCGGCCTTGAACAGCAGCCCGACTACCAGCAGGCCGAGGCCCAGGTACAGCAGCACGTCGGACTTGCCCGGGGCGACGGTGACCAGCCCACGCAGGTCAACCGTGCCCGAGTACCCGTAGAGCAGGGCCAGGCCGTAGAGGAAGAACGCCGAGGCGAACGCGCCCAGCAGGAAGTACTTCAGGGCCGCTTCCTGGGAGAGCAACCGGCGCCGCCGAGCCAACCCGGCCATCAGGTACAGCGGCAGCGAGAGCACTTCCAGCGCGACGAACATGAGCAGCAGGTTGTTCGAGGCGGGAAAGATCATCATTCCGCTGACCGCGAAGAGGGTGAGCGGGAAGATCTCGGTCTGCACCCGCTCGCTGGTGATCAGGGCCCGGTCGGCCCGCGACCCGGCCACCAGAGCGGCCTGGGCGACCACGGCACTGCCGGTGTCCACGCTGCGCTCGCCGATGAGCAGCACCGACATCATGGACAGCACCAGGATCGTGCCCTGCAGGAACAGGGTGAACCCGTCGATGGCCAGAGCGTTGGCCGCGGTAGTGACCGAGGTGTCGTGGATGACCGCCACGGCGACCAGCGCCGCGGCCAGACCACCGAGGGTGATCACCATCTGGGCCAGGTAGCGGTTCTCCCGCGGGACGAACGCCTCGGCCAGCACCCCGACCAGCGCGGCGCCGATCACGATGAGGATCGGCGACAGCGCATAGTAGGAGACCGAGGGCGCCGGCACCTTGCTCAGCTCGGGGGCGGCCAGCGCGGCGCTGTTCGTCAGCCCGGCCGACGCCACGGCGAGTGCACTCACTTGCGGCCTCCGTTGCCCGGTTGCGCCGACGGCGGCACCGGATCGGTCTTACCGACGTCGGACATCGTCGCCTTGACCGCCGGGTTGATCATGTCGGTCAACGGCTTCGGATAGACGCCGAGAAAGAGGATGAGCGCGATCAACGGCCCTACCGCGAGCAACTCCCGCGCGTCGAGGTCGGCGAAGCCCTTGACCCGCTCGATCACCGTGCCCTGCATGGTGCGCTGATAGAGCAGCAACACGTACAGCGCGGCCAGGATGATCCCGGTCGTCGCGAGTACGGCCAGTCCCTTGTGTCGAGTGAAAGTGCCCACCAGCACGAGGAACTCGCTGATGAAGGTGCTCATGCCGGGCAGGGCCAGCGCGGAGAGCCCGGCCAGGAGGAAGGCACCGCCGAGGCGCGGCGTGATCTTCGACGTGCCGCCGTAGTCGGCCAGCAACCGGCTCTTGCCCCGCACGATCAGGAAGCCGACCACGATGAACAGCGCCCCCGTCGACAACCCGTGGTTGACCATGTACAGGACCGCCCCGGTTCCCGCCTGATTGGTGAAGGCGAAGATGCCGAGCCCGATGAAGCCGAAGTGGGCGACCGAGGTGTAGGCCACCAGGCGCTTCATGTCGCGCTGACCCATCGCCAGGAAGGCGGCGTAGAGCACCCCGATCACGCTGAGCACCAGCACCCACGGGGCGAAGTAGCGCGAGGCGTCGGGGAAGAGCGGCAGGCAGTAGCGCAGGAACCCGAACGTCCCAACCTTGTCCAGCACACCCACCAGGAGCACCGCGCCCCCGATCGGGGCCTCGGCTCCGGCGTCAGGCAGCCAGGTGTGGAAGGGCACCAGTGGCGCCTTGATCGCGAACGCGATGAAGAACCCCAGGAACAGCCACTTCTGGCTGGCGTTGTCGGGCAGGCTCCCGACCAGGTCGCCGAACGCGAAGCTGTGCGAGGGCGACGTGACGTAGAGCCCGATCACCGAGGCCAGCATCAGCAGGCCGCCGAGCAGGGAGTACAGGAAGAACTTCATCGCCGCGTACTGCCGGCGCGGGCCGCCGAACATCCCGATGATGAAGTACATCGGCACCAGCATGGCTTCGAACACCACGTAGAACAGGAAGACGTCGGTGGCCGCGAATACCGCCACCATGAAGACTTCGAGCAGCAGCACCAGCGCGAAGAACAGCTTGGCGCTGCGCACCGGCTGGCCGAGCGCCTCGGCGCCGGAGACCGTGTCGACCGAGTTCCACGAGGCCAGCACCACCGCCGGCACCAGCACGGTGGCCATCAGGATCAGCACGAGGGCAATGCCGTCAACCCCGAGGGCGAAGTGCACGCCGAAGGACTTGATCCAGACCCAGCTGCCTTCGAACTGGAAGCGGGAGCCGCCGTTGTCGAAGGCCACGGCCAGGGCCACCGCGTAGCCGAACGTCGCCAGCGACGCCACCAGCGCGATCGGCTTGGCCGCGGCCGCCCGATTCTCGGGCAGGGCAAAGATGGCCAGCGAACCGACCAGCGGAACCAGGATCAGCCCGATCAGCGCGACGTTGTGCATCAGCGGATCCCGTCCCCGTTCAGGAGCACACCACGGGAGCGCAGTGGACGAGGCCGTCGGCCAGGACCGGGCATCAGACGTACCTCGCGGCCATCAGGGCGCCCAGCACGACGACGGTGCCGACCATCATCGACAGCGCGTACGAGCGCACGAAGCCGGTCTGGGTCCGGCGCAGCCGGCTCGACCCGCCGCCGAAGCCGGCGGCCAGGCCGTTGACCGCCCCGTCGATGCCGCGGTTGTCGAAGTACACCATGGCCCGGGTGGCCCACTGTCCCGGGCGCATGAGCACGGTCTCGTTGAACGCGTCGGCCCACAACCGCTCGCGAGCGGCCGTCGTGACGACCGAGACGCCGACCGGGGCCTCGACCGGCACCGGGCGCCGGGCGACGGCCAGCCATGCGCCCGCGACGCCCAGAGCGACCACGACCAGGGTGAGGGCGGTGAGGACGACGGGGGAGATGGTGTGGGCGCCGATCTCGACGCTCTGCCCCACCGACGGCTCCAGCCAGTGCTGCAAGGCTCCGCCCAAGATGAGCAGGAATCCGCCGACCAGGGACAGGACGCCCAGCAGGATCATCGGCGCCGTCATGACCGCCGGAGCCTCGTGCGGATGCACATCGGCTTCCCACCGCTTCTCACCGTGGAAGGTCATGATCAGCGCGCGAGTCATGTACGCGGCGGTGAGGCCGGCGCCGAGCAGCGTGACCAGGCCGAGAACCCAGCCCGACGTCCCGCCCTTGTCCAATGCGGCTTCGATGATCTTGTCCTTGGTGAAGAAGCCGGTGGCGCCCGGGAAACCGATGATGGCGAGGTAGCCGCAGACGAAGACGCCGTAGGTGATCGGCATGACCCGCCACAGCCCGCCGAAGCGGCGCATGTCGATCCGGTCCTGCATGGCGTGCATGACCGCCCCGGCCGACAGGAACAGCGCGGCCTTGAAGAAGCCGTGGCCCAGCAGATGCAGGATGCCGATCGCGTACACGCCGTGCCCGAGACCGACGGCCACGAACATGTAGCCGATCTGGCTCACCGTGGAATAGGCCAGGACTCGCTTCAGGTCGTCTTGGCCGAACGCGCAGATGCAGCCGTAGACCAGGGTGATCGCGCCAACGACGACCACGACGGTGCGCGCCGCCGACGACAGATCGAAGATCGGCGCCGAACGGGCGATCAGGTACACGCCGGCGGTGACCATGGTCGCCGCGTGGATCAGCGCCGACACCGGAGTGGGGCCCTCCATCGCGTCGGGCAGCCAGGTCTGCAGGGGGAACTGGCCGGACTTCCCACAGGCCCCGAGCAGCAGCATCAGCCCGATCGCGGTGATGACCCCGCCGGAGGCGTTGCCGGCGCGATCGAACACTCCGGCGAAGGAGGTGGTGCCGAAGTAGGCGAACATGAGCATGATCGCGATGGACAACCCGACGTCGCCCACCCGGTTCGCGATGAACGCCTTCTTGGCCGCAGTGGCCGCGGTCGGGCGGTTGTAGTAGTAGCCGATGAGCAGGTACGACGCCAGGCCCACACCCTCCCACCCGACGTAGAGCGACAGGTACCCGTTGGCCAGCACCAGCAGCAGCATCGCGGCGATGAACAGGTTGAAGTAACCGAAGAACCGGCGGCGCCCGGGATCGTGATCCATGTAGCCGACCGCGTAGATGTGGATCAGGGCACCCACCCCGGTGATCAGCAGGGCGAAGGTCAAGGACAGCGGATCGATGAGGAAACCGGCGTCGACCTGGAACCCGGCCACCGGGATCCAACTGAACAGGTGCAGGTCGCGCTCGCGGCCACCTGAACTCTCACCCTTGATCGAGTAGAACAGCGCGACGGTGTAGACGAACAGCACGACCGGCACGGCGGCACCGAGCAGGTGAGCCCACCGGTCGGCGGCCCGGCCAGCGAGCAGGAGGACGGCGGCCGAGAGCGCCGGCAGGACGACGAGGACCCAGGCCAGCGACTGGATGCCGTGCGCGTCACTCATGGGCAGACCTCACCGCGGCGTTCCTCTCTCGTCTCAGTACTTGAGCAGGTTGGCGTCGTCGACCGAGGCAGAGCGCCGCGTGCGGAAGATGGACATGATGATCGCCAGGCCCACGACCACCTCGGCCGCCGCGACGACCATGACGAAGAAGGCCATGATCTGCCCGTCCAGGGTGCCGTTGATCCGGGCGAAGGTGACCAGGGTCAGGTTGACCGCGTTGAGCATCAGCTCGACGCACATGAACACGACGATGGCGTTGCGCCGGACCAGCACGCCCACCGCGCCGATGGAGAACAGCAGCGCCGACAGCACCAGGTAGTAGGTGACGGTCATCGGCTCGGCCGGCCTTCGGTCACCGCGCGGCGCGGCGGCGGGTCGAGGTCGTCGTCGGTCCGGCTCAGGCCGATCCGCACCGATTCCTCGGCGATGGAGCCGTCGGGCAGCAGGGCCGGAGTTCCGATCGCCGTGGCCGAGGAAAGGACGCCCGGACCCGGCAGCGGTTGCGGACGCCCCGAGCGGATACGCGCTCGCGCGAACTCCTTCTGGGTCCGCCGCGGTCCCTCGCGCTCGGTGTGGGCGAGCACCATGGCCCCGATCGCGGCGACGATCAGCAGGGCCGACGTCAGCTCGAAGGCGAAGAGGTAGCGGCTGAAGAGCAGTCGCGAGATGTTGTCGACGTTGGCTCCGCCGGAATTGCTGGCGTCGAGGTTGGTCGACTCCAGGCCGGAGAGCCCCTTGCCGATCGCCCCGGCGACGAGAACCGCGAAACCGAGCCCGGCCAGCACCGCGGCGTAGCGCTGCCCGCGCAGCGTCTCGACGAGTGAATCCGAGGAGTCGCGTCCGACCAGCATCAACACGAACAGGAACAAGATCATGATTGCGCCGGTGTAGACGATGATCTGCACGAGGCCGAGGAACGGGCCCTGCTCGATGACGTAGAACAACCCGAGGCACATCATGGTGGCCACGAGCGACAGGGCGGAATGCACCGCGTTGCGGGCCAATACCATCCCTACCGCCCCGAGTACGGCCACCGGCGCCAGCACCCAGAACGCGATCGCCTCGCCGCCCCCGATCGAGCTGCCGGCCGCGGTAATCATCGGCGGATCATCGCCCGCGACCCCCGACCTCGTGCGCCAGGCCCCGTGCGCCGGCCGCCGCGGCGTTGGCGTCGCTCTGCGCCTCTCCGGTCGGTGGGCCCTCGAGCAACGGCCGCGTGTAGTAGTCCTTCGTGTCGCCCAGGCGCATCGCGTGCGGCGGTGCCTCCATGCCCGGCAACAGCGGCGCCATCAGCTGCTCCTTGGTGTAGATGAGGTCCTGGCGGTTGTCGAGGGCCAACTCATACTCGTTGCTCATGGTCAGCGAGCGGGTGGGGCAGGCCTCGATGCACAGCCCGCAGAAGATACAGCGCAGGTAGTTGATCTGGTAAACCTTGCCGTACCGCTCACCCGGGGAGTACCGCTCCTCCTCGGTGTTGTCGGCCCCTTCGACGTAGATCGCATCGGCCGGGCAGGCCCACGCGCACAACTCGCAGCCGATGCATTTCTCCAAGCCGTCCGGATGCCGGTTGAGGACGTGCCGGCCGTGGTAGCGCGGCGCCGTCGGATAGACGTCGAACGGGTACTGCTCGGTGTACACCCGCTTGAACATGGTGTTGAAGGTCAGGCCGAAGCCCTTGGCGAAGCCCCCTAGCGTCCCCTGGGGCTCGGTCGTCCCTGGTCCGGTCATGTGTCGGGCCCTTCGTCGGTCATCGTGGCGGCGGCCCGGGTCGAGGTCCCCGGCCGGCTCGAGGAACCGGCCCGGGCCCCGACCGGCGCGCGCCGCGCGGTGGAGACCATCCGTGGGGCCGTCGGCACCATGAGGTCCAGCGGCGGGGTCGGGAAGGTCCGCGGCCGGCGTTTCTCGGCGGTCTCGAGCTCCTGCTCGCGCAGCCGGCGCAGCTTCTGGGCGCGGTCCAGGGACAGCGCCGCGATCGCCAGCACGATCAGCACCGGGATGAGCACGAGCACCGCGGCCGTGACCCGGTTCCAGCTCCGATCGTCGAGCACCCGCATCGTGGCGACCGCGAGGATCCACACCAGGTTGATCGGGATGAGCAGCTTCCAGCCGAAGTGCATGAACTGGTCGTAGCGCATCCGCGGTAGCGTCCCGCGCAGCCAGACGAAGCCGAAGATCAGTACCACGACCTTGCCGGTAAACCACAGCACCGGCCACCAGCCCGAGTTGGCGCCGGACCACACCGACAGCGGCCACGGGGCCCGCCAGCCGCCCAGGAACAGCGTGGTGGCCAGCGCGCTGACGGTCACCATGTTGATGTACTCGGCCAGGAAGAACAGCGCGAACTTCATCGAGGAGTACTCGGTGTGAAAGCCTCCGACCAGCTCGGATTCGGCCTCGGGGAGGTCGAACGGGGCCCGGTTGGTCTCCCCCACCATGGAGATGGCGTAGATGGCGAAGGAGACGAACAGCGGAATCGCGTTCCAGACGTGATTGCGCTGGTAGTCGACGATCCCCGACGTGGACATCGTGCCGGCGTAGAGGAACACCGCGACCATCGACAGGCCCATCGCGACCTCGTAGGAGATCATCTGGGCCGCCGAGCGCAGCCCGCCGAGCAGCGGGTAGGTGGAACCGGAGGCCCAGCCCGAGAGCACGATGCCGTACACCCCGAGCGACGAGCAGGCGAAGATCACCAGCACGCCGACCGGGAGGTCGGTCAGCTGCAGCGGCGTGTGGTGGCCGAAGATCGACACCGAGGGTCCGAACGGGATGACCGAAAAGGCGAGGAAGGCCGGTGTGGCGCTCAGCACCGGCGCGATCCAGTAGACCGGCTTGTCGGCCAGGGTCGGAATGATCTCTTCCTTGAACGCGAGCTTCATCCCGTCGGCGAGGGACTGCAGGGTGCCCCACGGCCCGGTGCGGTTCGGGCCGATGCGGTTTTGCATGCGACCGACGACCTTGCGCTCGAACACAATCGAGAACAGCGTCATCCCGACGAGGAACGCGAACACCCCGACGACCTTGATCAGCATCACCCAGATCGGCTCGGTACCGAACGCCGAGAAGTCAGTCTGGCCGATTCCTACGGGACTCATCGGGGCCTCCCGGTGACGGGGGTGAGGGTGACGAGATCGCCGGCGCCGGCGCCGAGATCGCGGCGCACCGAAGCGCCGGGGGCAGTGGTCGGCAGCCACACCACTCCATCGGGCAACTCGGCCAACATGACCGGGGCGACGACGCCACCGGCCGGCCCACCCACGCGCACCTGATCGCCGGCGCGCACACCGATCTCGGCCGCGGTGGCCGCGCCGAGCAGCGCGCGCAACGGCTTAGCCGTTCCGGCCAGGTTGGCCTCGCCGTCGAGCATCCGGCCGCCGCCGATCAGCTCCTCCCAGGTGGCCAGCACCGCCCGAC